>JACMIM010000762.1 GCA_014381165.1 Roseiflexaceae bacterium | reverse complement strand
TTCGTTAGTTCCTTGCCCGCCGCAGGCGAAATGAAAGCGCTTGGGCAACTGCGTAACTCCTATCAACATTGAAAAGGATGTTGATTCGTGTCTACTTACTACTGATTTGTGGAATCTAGAAGGATGAACCAAGGTGCGGATATCAAACATATGTCAGAAGCCCACGAACCACTGCGCCTGAGTGCCGATCTTTACGCAAAGCTTGAGACATGGTCTGAGGAAGAGTTTCGCACCGTCAATCAGCAGATCGTTGAAATGTTGCACGAGGCGGCTATGAAGCGCGAATCTACGCAGCGACAGGAGCAGAACCGGGCGGGAAAACACCCGCCCGGACTGATGACAGCATAAGCTGACACCAGTCCGGGCGAAGCTGTCACGGTCTACCAGGCCAGGCCTACGAAACTCGACGTGATAGACCCAAGCTAGCGATCGTTTCTGTTCATCTAAGCAAAGCGGTCGTCTGCCCAGACTACCGTAACAACCGCCAGGAAGATTCAAAGCTGGAATACCCAACCGCGACGTTGCAGTTGTCTTTCTGGACGCACGTACCCAAGTGTGCAACAAGAATACTCGGCGACCAGGCTAAACGCAGCAACACGACTGTGATAAATGGTCAAAACCACCATGCGCCCCAGAGATACTCAGGGCGCATGGTGGTTTTGGCTGGCTCCCCGACCAGGGCTCGAACCTGGAACCTACTGATTAACAGTCAGTCGCTCTACCATTGAGCTATCAGGGATTATACTCATTTTCGACTTTCGACAGGCGTGATTATACAATCTGCCACAGCTCTTGTCAAATATACTGAGGCTCGTTTGTGTTGCCTGCGGTGGTCGTGGAACTCAGTCTGCGTTGTTTCAGTATTGGCATCTTCGCCAATACTGAAACAGCACGCCGTTTTAGGCCTGATCGCCGCGCCGTGTTGCGAATAGGCCCGCCGCTGTTCCAAACAGCAGCAGCGCCGCGATACCAAGCATAATGAGTGGCAGGCTGCTGTCGCCACCGGTGCTGGGCAGCGTGCTGGGCGCTGTGGTTGCCGTCGCGTCGGTGCCAGCCCCACTTGTCGCCGCCGTCGTGGCTGCTGTTGTTGCTGCCGAGGTCGCCGCTGCTGTAGCCTGTGTCGTTGCCGCCGAGGTCGCCGCCGAGGTCGCCGCACTGGTGGCTGCCGATGTGGCCTGTGTGGTCGCTGCCGAGGTTGCCGCACTGGTGGCTGCCGATGTGGCCTGTGTGGTCGCTGCCGAAGTCCCCGCCGTTGTCGCAGCGGCGGTGGCCTGCTGGGCAGGTGCCCGCAAGCTGCCTGCGCTGACTGTCTGTGCCAGCAGCAGTACCAAGACAATCATGCTTGCCGCCGCCGTTCCCACGAATGCAAATCGTCGCATGGTTCGATCTCCTTTGGATACCCACTGGCTTCTGTTCTCACTCCACAACCCGTGTTTGCAAGATGCGGGCCAACTTCGGGCGCGCATGGCGAAAACTTTTGCGCCGCCACCACGGCCACCGGATGAATCCGGTGTCTGATATGCCCAAATGTGCTGAAGCGCGTTCAACCGTGTTCAACGCGCTTCAGTGCGTTTTGCCTAGCAGCGGGGTTGAACCCGCCTGCGCCTGTCCCGCCCGTAACCCCTGCTATAATGTGCGCAGCACATACGGGCTAGACACGATTGCAGATGGAGCCGATCATGACTTCTGTCGACCTTGCTGCGCGCGTGGCTGAATTGATCAGGCAGCTGCGCGAGCATAATTACTGCTACTACGTGCTTGACGACCCCCAGGTAAGCGACGCCGAGTACGATCTGGCGCTCAACGAGCTGCGTGCGATCGAGGCTGCCCACCCAGAGTTGGTCGCGCCAGATTCGCCCACCCAGCGCGTGGGCGCGGCTCCCTCCGAGAAGTTCACCAAGCTGCGCCATCCCGTGCCAATGCTTTCGCTTGGCAACGCCTTCGACGAGGCTGGGCTCAACGCCTGGAAAGAGCGCGTCATGCGGCTGCTCGGTGCGGATGCCGCGCTGGCCTGGGTCTGCGAGCCGACGATCGACGGCCTAGCCATGGCGCTGACCTACGAACAGGGCCGTTTTGTGCGCGGGGCTACCCGCGGCGATGGCGAGCTGGGCGAGGATGTGACGACGAATTTGCGTACAGTCAAGAGCGTGCCGCTGGTGCTGCAAGAACAGAGAACAGAGAACAGAGAACAGAGAACAGAGAACAGAGAACAGAGAACAGAGAACAGAGAACAGAGAACCGGGCATTCGGCACCGAGCACCGAACACCAAGAGCTGCATTCCGAGTTTTCGGTGCCTGGTTCTGTTCCAACCCAGATCGAGGTGCGCGGCGAGATCTACATGCGCACCGCCGATTTCGAAAAGCTGAACGCGCGCCTGGCCGCCGCAGGCGAGAAGATCGCCGCCAACCCGCGCAATGGGGCCGCTGGTTCGCTGCGCCAGAAGGATCCGGCTGTTACCGCCAGCCGCCCACTGCGCTTTTTCGCCTATGGCGTCGGCCCGTTCGCGGGCGTGGAACTGTATAGCCAGTGGCAGCTGCTTCAGTACCTCGGCGCGCTTGGCTTTCCAATCAACGCCGACGCCCGCCGCTTCGAGCGCTTCGAGGAGGCGCTGGACTACTGCCGGGTCTGGATGAGCCGCCGCGACAGTCTGGCTTATGAGGTCGATGGGATCGTCCTCAAGGTCGATAGCTTTGCCCAGCAGGAGCAGCTTGGTGTGGCCGGGCGCGACCCGCGTTGGGCGATTGCGTTTAAGTTTCCTGCCCGCGAGACAACCAGCAAGCTGCTGGAGATTACGGTGAATGTCGGGCGCACCGGTGTGATTACGCCCAACGCCGTGATCGAGCCAGTCAATATTGGCGGCGTGACCGTGCGAAATGTCAGCCTGCACAATGCCGATTACATCAGCGAGCGCGATTTGCGCCTGGGCGACTATGTGATGGTCAAGCGCGCTGGCGATGTCATCCCCTATATCATCGGCCCGGTTACGGCGCGGCGTGATGGTAGCGAGCTGCCCTGGCACATGCCGGCCACCTGCCCGGCCTGCGGTACACCGCTGGAGCGCATCGCGGGCGAGGCGGCGGTGCGCTGTCCGAACTTCGGCGTCTGCCCCGCCCAGCTGGTGCGGCGCGTCGAGCATTTTGTTTCGCGCGGCGCGCTGGATATCGTGGGCGTTGGCGAGCGCCAGGCCGAGCTATTTGTCGAGCGCGGCCTGGTGCGCGATCTGGCCGACTTGTACCTGCTGCATGCCGAGAGCTTCGCCGGCATGGAGGGCTTTGGCCCAAAGCGGATCGCCAACATGCTGGCGGCGATCGAACATTCAAAGGCTAGCCCGCTACATCGGCTGATCATCGGCCTGGGCATCCGCTTTGTGGGCGAATCTGCCGCGAAGCTGCTGGCCGCCCGCTTCGGTTCGCTCGATGGCATCATGGCGGCTTCCGAGGACGACCTGGTGGCGCTGGATGGCATCGGCCCGGTGGTGGCCGCCAGCGTGCGCCAGTTCTTCGGCCTGACGCAGAACCGCGAACTGGTCGAGAAGCTGCAAAACTGGGGCGTGAATCCGACTGTCGAGGTTGTGGCTCGTGCGGCGGCGGGTCTGTTGGAGGGCAAGAGCTTTGTGATCACCGGCACACTGCCGACACTCGCGCGCGAACAGGCCCAGGCGCTGATCGAGCGGCACGGCGGCAAGGTTGCCAGCAGCGTCAGTAAAAAGACCAGCTACGTGGTGGCGGGTGAAGCTGCCGGCAGCAAGCTGACCAAAGCTCAGGAGTTAGCTATCCCGGTGCTGGATGAGGCAGGGCTGCTAGCGCTCGTGGGCGTTGGCGAGATCGATAATGGGGCATTCAAAATTCAAAATTCAGATGATGAGCCGACCACGAATTGAAATTTGTTGCGTCAGCTCGCTGGAAGAGGCGCGGCTGGCTATCGCCGCAGGGGCCGACGCACTCGGGCTGGTTTCGCACATGCCCAGCGGCCCCGGCGTGATCGGCGAAGACCGCGAAGAGCCGGAGAGATAAACCACGAAGAACCCGAAGAGCACGAAGGCCGGAAGAGATAAAAAACGAAGAACGCGAACGGTACACATTCGGGGACCCTGTGCGACCGTTCGCGTTCTTCGCGCTCTTCGCGGTAAAATGGCCTACTGCATCAGTGGAATGGTCATGTAGCCATCGGGGATGAACAGGCTACCCTGCGTCGTGCCTTGGCTGCTGGCGCGGCGCAGGCGGCTGGCTAGCTCGGCGCTGCCGATCGACCCGTCGAGCGCGGCGCGGAAAGCCGCCGTGATCTGCGCTACCTGCTCGCCGCTCTCGTGAACGAATTCCAGCCGGTAGTGGGCGATGCCCGCCGCGCGCCAGCTCGCCAGGTGCTTGCTAGCCTCCTGGGCCTCGGCCCCGAACACCGTGTTGCGGCAGCCGACATCGGCCATGACTGGGTGCTCGCGCCCGTTGGTGTCGCGCAGGGCCACTCGGTGCGATTCACACGGGTGCCCGCAGTCCTTGTAACTCGTTCCCGCCGAAAGAAAGCGGCAGAACACACAGTGCTCGGTGTGGAAGACCGGCAGGTGCTGGTAGGCCACCGCCTCGATATTCGCAGCACCGATTTCCCCGGCCAGCTGCGCAATTTGGGCCGCGTTCAGATCGTAGGTTGGCGTGATCCGCGCCAGGCCCAGCCCCAGAAAGCTGGTCGCGCTGAGCGCATTGGCCGCGTTCAGGCTGAAATCGCCGACCAGTGCGGGGTGTTGCTCGGCCTGCAATGCTTCCAGCAGGCCGCTCGACCGCACCAGGATCGTGCAGCCGAGCTTAAGCAGAAAGCGCACGACGTTCTGCTCGCTCGGCTTGAGCACGCGCGGCGAGGCCACGCGCGCCTCGATGCCCGCCGCCTGCACTTGCTCCACAGCCGGCCTCAGCCCATACAGCTCCAGGTAGTCGAGCGTGATGCTGGCCGGGCGGGCCGCGATTGCCGCCGCTAGCTGCTCCGGCGTGCGGACAAGCAGGTGCAGGGCTCGCGATGCAGGTTGGGGCACGGGTTGGGGCATGGCAGGCCGTGCCCCAACCTGTACGATGGGCGAGCCTGCGAGGGCCAGGGCGATCGCCGCGTCCACTGTTGCATCGGGGTTGGCGATCGCGCGGGCGGGCGTGGCGGCCTGGAGCGCGGCCAGCTGCTCGACGGCCTGGCGGCGTAGGCTGTTCAAGAGCGAAACAGGCGCAAAGGGAGTGCCAGCCAGGTCGAGTTCCAGCTCGACCAGTTCGTAGGGAGTGCCACCCAGGCGGCCAAGCTGGTCGCGAGCGCTGGCTGCGTCGAGCGCGCGGCTAGTTGCGGGGCCAAGGGCCTGCTCGGCCACAGCGCTGGCGCGCAGCTCGGGCTGGCGCACAAGCACTAGCTCGAGCATGGCTGGCCTGCCCACATGCGCGGTCAGGTGCGCCCGCACGGGTTGGCGAGCGACCGGCGCGCTGGCCTCGGTAAAGGGCCGCGCCGCCTTATCCAGCTCGGGGTCGTGGCTGCGCCACAGCAGGTCGCCAGCGCGAATCCGTCGGCTGTCGATCGCAGCCGCCCCGAAACGCAGCTCCACCCGGCCAGCTGGCAGCGGCCTGACGAAATACAGCCGCCCGCCTTCTTCCCGCTGTTCGGGGCTGCGCCAGGCGGCGGCGTCGAATACCACCCCATCGCCGGGTTTAAGCGGCGAAGCGCTACCCGCCTCGGGCATGAGCACCACGGTATCGCCAGCCGCCTCGACCACGCGGCCCATCAGCAGCCCACGGTGGCCTGGCGCACGGCCCTGCACCACAGTCTGGTGGTTGGTGCCGCCGATGAAATGCGCGCCCAGGCCGCGCGAAAATACCTGCTCGAGCTGCAGCTCCTCACGCCGCGTGACCGAAAGCGGTAGGCCAGCCCATGCCTCGTCGACGGCCTTGCGATAGGCGGCAGTTGTCAGCGCGACATAATCTGCATCCTTGTAGCGGCCCTCGATCTTCAGCGCGTGGAGGCCCAGCGGGATGATCGCTGGCACCTGCTGGAGCGCATACAGATCACCGGGCGACAGCAGATAGCGGGCCTCGCCGAGTGGCTTCAGTTCGCCGTCGACGATTAGCTCATAGGGTAGGCGGCAGGCCTGGGCGCACTGGCCGCGATTGGCGCTGCGCCCGCCCCATGCTTCGGATGAAAAGCACTGGCCAGAGTAGGAGACGCACAGCGCGCCGTGAACAAAGATTTCCAGCTCGCAGTCGGTTTGCAAGCGAATCTGTCGGATGTCGTCGAGCGACAGCTCGCGGCCAAGCACCACGCGGCTACAGCCAAAGCGCTGGGCCAGCGCCACGCCCTCCGCCGAGGTGATCGACATTTGGGTTGAGCCGTGAACATCGAGATCGGGCGCGATCTGCTTGGCTAAGCGGGCCACGCCCACATCTTGCACAATAATCGCGTCGACACCGGTTTCGGCGATCTGCGCC
>JACMIM010000761.1 GCA_014381165.1 Roseiflexaceae bacterium | reverse complement strand
TTTTTTGGTGCAAAGCACCAAAAAACGAAACAAAAAAGATAGCTTTTCCATGCTGCCGCAGGCCGAAGTCGCCAACTGCGTAAGTCCTAAGTTTGTGAGATCAAGCTTCAGCAAGCTCAGGGTTGAGGGCACGCATGCGTGCGGCGAGTTCGCTGGAATCGATCAGCAGGCGGCGAGCGGCCTCGTTGGTGTCACCCTCGGCCTGGCGGAGCGCCTCCTGTACCATGATCCGCTCGACCTCGGCCAGCACAGCTACGAGCCCATCGCGGTTGCGCACACGGGTCGCCAGGTCGATCTGGGCAGGCTGGCCAGCAGTGCCCAGGTTCAACACCTGGCTCGTGATCACGCGGCCCTGCGACAGCGTGACGGCTCGCTCGATCTCATTTTCGAGCTGGCGTACATTGCCGGGCCAGTCGTAGGTTTCCAGCCGCTCCATGGCTTCCTCGGAAATACGGGTCGGCTGGGCGGTGGGCTTGTAGCGGTACTTACTCAGGAAGTGCTCGACCAGCAGGGCGATATCGCCGCGCCGCTCGCGCAGTGGCGGCATGTGCAAATTGACCACGTTCAGCCGGTAGTACAGGTCCTCGCGGAAGTTGCCGGTACGCACCTCTTCCAGCAGATCGCGGTTGGTTGCGGCGATCACGCGCACATCGACCTTGAACGCGCCTGCGCCGCCAACCCGCTCGATCTCGCTTTCCTGAAGGACGCGTAGCAGTTTCTTTTGCACCGGTAGCGAGATTTCGCCAACCTCGTCGAGAAAGATCGTGCCTCGGTTGGCAAGCTCGAAGCGGCCTTTGCGCTGCGCCATCGCGCCGGTGAATGCACCTTTCTCGTGGCCAAACAGCTCAGATTCGATCAGGGTTTCTGGTAACGCGGCGCAGTTGACCGGAATAAACGTGCCTTTGCGGCCTGAATTCTGGTGGATAATATTGGCGACCAGTTCCTTGCCAGTGCCAGTCTCGCCGGTAATCAGCACCGAGGCCTCGGACGAGGCGACCAAGCCAATAGTCTTGTAGGTATCGCGCATGGCCGGGCTGCGGCCAATCATGCGGTCTTCTGGCGAGCGCTGCTCGAGCTGGCGCACCCGCGAGGCCAGGGCGCGGTGCTCAAACAGCCGGCGGATGGTTACCAGGACTTCCTCATTGTCGAATGGCTTCATGAGGTAGTCATACGCGCCGATCTGCATCGCCCGAATCGCGTTCGAGGAGGTGCCGTAGCCGGTAATCATAATCACTGGCGTGTCATTACCGCTGGCGCGCATTTGCTCAAGGATATCAATGCCGCTGACGCCGGGCATCTTGATGTCCAAGAGCAGCAGATCGTAGACCTCGCCGCTTTCCAGCCGCTTCAGCACGGCGGTTCCCGTGTCAGCGGTAGCAACCGTGTAGTGCTCTTCGCGAAGTAAATCAGAAAGAAGCTCGCGCAGCCCTTCTTCGTCGTCGGCGACCAGAATGCGCTCACGAATGCTTGTGTCTGATGTCACGGTTGCTTCCTTTTCAATAGATGGTCGGTGATTGGTATTGTAGCACAATGCCACGAGTGCGACGCCGCTACCACAGCCGCGCGACTGAAGCCGCTGGCTGGGGTGACGAAGCCCGCCCACGCGGGCTGAACAGCTAGCGCGATGCCCCGCTACCACAGCCGCGCGGCTGAAGCCGGCTGGCTGGGGTGACGAAGCCCGCCTACGCGGGCTGAACAGCGTCACCGGTGTCCCAAGAGCGTCTACACGCGCTCGATCTGTGCGCCAAGCGCCTGTAGGCGTCGTTCGATCCGCTCGTAGCCACGGTCGATCTGGGTGATATTATAGATTTCGCTGCGGCCCTGGGCGCACAGCGCGGCGATCAGCAGGGCCATGCCCGCGCGAATGTCGGGGCTGGGTAGGCCCTCTGGCTCGCCGTACAGCTGGCTAGCCCCGGTGACAACGGCGCGGTGTGGGTCGCACAGCACAATCCGCGCGCCCATGCCCACCAGTCGATCGACAAAGAACAGCCGGCTCTCGAACATTTTCTCGTGGATGAGCATGGTTCCTTGGGCCTGGGTCGCCACCACCAACGCAACGCTGATCAGGTCGGGGTTGAAGCCGGGCCAGGGTGCCGAGTCGATCTTTGGGATGGCATTGTGGGTGTCCTCGCGGACAGCCAGTTCCTGATCGGCTGGCACAATGATATCGTCGCCCTCGATCTGCCAGCGCACGCCGAGTTTGCCAAAGGCAATTGCGGTCATGCGATGTTCGTCGGGGCGGCAGTTGGCAATCCGGATGTTGCTGCGGGTCACAGCGGCTAGCCCGATGAACGAGGCCACTTCCATAAAGTCAGGGCCGATTGTGTAGGCCCCGCCGCCAAGTGCGCTGACGCCGTGAATAGTCAGCAGATTGGTGCCGATGCCAGTGATCTGTGCGCCAAGCGTCGTCAGGAAATTGCAGACATCCTGAACGTGTGGCTCCGAGGCAGCGTTGCGAATAGTCGTCGTGCCCTCGGCCAGAACCGCCGCCATCACAGCCTGTTCCGTGCCTGTGACGCTCATCTCGTCCAAAAAGATATCGGCTCCGCGCAGCCGGTCGGCGCGCAGGACGTAGGCGGTCGGCGTGACTTCGATCGCGGCACCAAGCTCTTGCAGGGCCAGAAAATGGGTATCCAGCCGTCGTCGGCCGATCAGATCTCCGCCGGGGCGGGGCAGGGTGACAAAGCCGCGTCGCGCCAGCAGTGGGCCAGCCAGCAGGATCGAGGTGCGAATCTTTCGCGCAATCGCCACATCGGGCTGGTCGTTGCCAACACCACTGGCATCAACCGACCATGTGTGGTCGCTCAGGTGATTGATGCGCGCGCCAAGTTTCTCGATCAACAGCAGTTTGTTGGCGACATCGCCGATCTGCGGGACATTATGCAGCGTGACTGGTTGATTGGTGAGCAAGGTTGCCGCCAGCAACGGCAGCGCCGCGTTCTTGTTGCCGGCCGGGGTGATCGTTCCGCTCAGGCGCTGGCCGCCCTCGATGATAAAGCTTTCCACGACTCCTCCTTGGTGTCCTTGGTGACCGTGCCCACCACCAAGACACCAAGATAACGCGCACCTGTTTCGTTCCGTCCATGGTCTTGGTGCCTTGGTGTCTTGGGGTTGCGAGCGCAGACGCGCTTATTTTGGCTTATCGGTCGCAGTTGGGGTGGATTTGCGCCTGGTGGGGATGAGCTTGCGAATGCGATCGACAAATGATATGTTTTGGGTTGGCAGCTCCGCCGCCGCCCCATCGGCCAGGCGCTTGGTTTCGCCAAGTGCTGGCGGGGCCGGCTTTGGCTTGAGCTTGCGGGCCTGATCGACGATTTCCTTAGCGCGCTGGCGACCAATGCCCATCGCGTCGGCGCTAATCTTGCGCACCTGATCGGCAGAAAGCATTTCGCCATAGGCAAACCAGCGCCAGGCCACCACGCCGGTGGCGTAGGTGCCACCGTAGGCAATGCCGATTTTTGGGATAAAGCCCCAGAGCGGAACCAGGCCGACCAGCGAGCGGGCCAGTTGCCGCCAGATAAACCCGCCGCCGATCACTGGCGCAATCTCGACAATTCGGTCTTGGAAATCAGGTGGGGCACCAAAGGCGAGCGCCATGCGGTAGACCATAATCGCCTGATTTTTGGTCAGGATGATCAGATCGGCCATTGCGAAGGGTACGCTCAAGACTGGAATCTGCTCGGGCAGACCGCTAGCGAAGGCGTAGGTTGCATTACTGAAACTCGATTTGCCGATCAGTTCGCGCGTGTACAGGCTGCGCAGCCCCGGCAGCCGCCGCGCCGCAGCAAGCTGAAGTTCAGCTGGCAGGCGGTCGAGCACGGCGGTGGCCAGCTTATCGGGCGCATCGAGCGCGGCGGGATCGGCGATCACAACCGAGGACGCGGTGACCGCGCTTGGCAGGCTCATGCCCTGTGGTAGCTGTGCCCCACCAAGCAGAACAACCAGCGCGGGCACACCCAGCGAGATAAGGCTGAATGAATCAGCCTGGTCTTGGGGCAGGGCCACGCGCGTATCGACACCGATAATCAGCATGGTTGCGGCGCGGATGGCTCCAGCGCGCGCCGCGACCTGGTCGAGCGGCACGAGTTCCACTGGGTCGATGCCAGTCGGCCCGTAGCGATCAGCGCCGCTGTGCAGCAGGCGGTTGACGGTCTCGATCGCGTTAACGTGGCCAACACAGGCGATCGAAAACGGGCGCTCCGCCTCGGCGCGAATCACGCTGACATCCACTTCGCGGAGTGTAGTCCATATATTGCCAACATCAGTCCATTTGGCCATGATACCTCTGCTACCAGCATGTGCGCAGCTGCGCTGCGAATGACACCATGAGCATTATATAGCATCTCTAGCGGGATTGTGAAAAGCGGAGGGCTGTTTTTTCGGGGTCTGCGCCCCCAAACCTCGCTTTGCGCTGACGCACGTTTGCAAATTAGGACTTACGCAGTTGGCGACTTCAGCCTGCGGCAGCATGGAAAAACTATCTTTTTTGTTTTGTTTTTTGGTGCAAAGCACCAAAAAACAAAACAATGATGAGGTCTTTCCTTGCCCGCCGCAGGCG
>JACMIM010000760.1 GCA_014381165.1 Roseiflexaceae bacterium | reverse complement strand
GTTGCCGCTCGGCTCGGCCTTTTTCTAGACGTGCTGGTCGCCCTTATTCTAGTTGGTGTGGTCTGTATCGATATTTTTGTTGATGTTGTGCGCGCCAACGGGGTGGCGCGCCAAATTCTTGGCGAGGTTGGCTTAAACGGCCAGCTATCGCTTTCCCAGCTCGAAACAGCGCTTGTGCCCAGCGATCGCACGCTGGCCGCCGTCGAGCTTGTTGCGCTTCCTACCTTCGATCTGGCCACAGAGCACAGCTACAGCCACCTGCTGATCGACCAGCGTGAGCAGGCTCGGCTGGCCCGGCTGCGCGGTGAGTTGCTCGCACTGCTGACCGATGATATGCGCAACCCCTTGACCTCCATGGTTACAGCGCTCGACCTCACGCTCGGCCAGCAGCACCTGCCCGATGATGTCGATCGTGTGCTGCTTGGCGCACGGCAAAGCGGCCAGCGCCTGCTAGAGTTGGTGACGATGCTGCTGGATATTAGCCAGCTCGAGCAGCGCTCTGCACCACTGCGCCGCACAACGGTCGCACTGTCACGGGTGATCGAGGCTGGCATTGCGCAGATATCGCCGCTGGCCCAGCAGGGCGCAGTTACGGTCTCGGTCGAGCACGCCGGCGACAGCATGATCGACCTTGATGCCGACCGGGTGCAGCGCGCGTTCTGCTATCTACTTGAGCAGGCCTTGCGCAACAGCCCGCCCTATAGTATCGTCCAGATTCGTATGCGCCGCGCCGACGGTCAGCTGATTGTGCAAATCAGCGACCAGGGTGCTGGTCGCACGCTGCCGCAGGGCGAGCAGGCGTTGCGCCAGGATGAGCGCGGCATAGCATCGCTGGGCCTCGCCTACAGCAGGCTTGTGATCGAAGCGCATGGTGGCCGCGTCTGGGCTGAAAATAACGACGGGCAGGGTAGTATCTCCAGCTTCGCCCTGCCCGTTAGCCAACAGGAGTTGCTGGTGTAGGTTGTGTGGCTGGTGTGCCGACGTGGCGGTTGCAACGTCGCTTCCAGCGGGGGTTTGGGGGTGGCGAAGCCACCCTCAAGATCTTTTTCTTTCTTTTTCGGCGGCGGAGCCGCCGAAAAAGAAAGAAAAGCGAGATTCGAGGCGCAGCCCCACAACTTTGCAACCACCAGGGGTATGCTAATCTCGCGCTTGTACGGGTTGACGACATGACGTATAATAAAAGCACATTGCGCGAGGATGCCATAGATGGCGGCCTCGCTTTTTTGTGTAGGAGCGGGCGAAACGATGCGGTTTCTTACAGTGAGCGACGAGATCGTTCCATCGATCTACAGCCTTAATATCAAACAGCGCTTTGGCACTATCCAAAGCGTGCTGTCCTGCGGCGATCTGCCGTACTACTATCTTGAGTTCATCGTGACCATGTTGGGGGTGCCGCTGTACTACATCTACGGCAATCACGACACAATCGAGCATAGCGCTGGCGGCGAGACGCTCACAGGCGCACGCGGATGCACACTGATCGAGGATCGCGTGATCATGCAAGAGGGCCTGCTGATCGGCGGGCTGGGCGGCAGTATTCGCTACAATAACGACGATGCGCCGCAGTATAGCGAGCAGCAAATGCTCATGCGCGTGTGGCGTATGACGCCGCAACTGCTGCTTAACAAAGTACGGCATGGCCGCCACATCGATATTCTTATGACCCACGCGCCGCCGCTGGGAATTCACAACGGCCCAAGTCGGCCGCACAAAGGCTTCAAAGCGCTGCTGATGTTCATGGAACGGTTTCAGCCGCGTTACCTCATCCACGGCCATATTCATCGCTCGTATGGCTTCAGCCCAGTCACCGAAACCCGCTATCGTGACACGCTCATTGTGAATACGGCGGGGCACCGGCTGCTCGGCATCGCCGACGCAGAAACGCCAACGCTCCTGGATGGCAAGGCGGTTGGCGAGCGTATTGCCGGGCCTTCGGCCAGTACCGACAATTCATAAGACTTCCGCCTTCCCTTCTCCAACGTATGGCGGCAAAGCTGCCATACAACCAAGAGAAACAGGAGCAGATATGGATAGTGCCTGGGCTGCGCGAGTCGCGCAAGAGAATTTCAAAGATGCTCGCCGTAAAGCCTTTATCTCAGAGCTGATCGACAGCGTGCGCCGCAGGCCAAGCGAACTGCTCTCGTTCGACGAGGTACGCATGCGGCTGAATGTGCGTGGCCAGCGCTACCTTGGCCACCAGACCATCCTGCTGGATAAGATTGTTGGCAGCGAGGGCCGCTATGCCGATTTTGACCGGCGCTTTCTGCCGCGTAAGGAGATGCTGAAAGGCCGCTGGAGTAATATCGACCAGGCCATGATACAGGCGATCGAGCTGCCGCCGGTCGAGCTGTACAAAATCGGCGATGTGTACTTTGTCCGCGATGGCAATCACCGCGTTTCGGTGGCACGCCAGCAGGGCTCGGCCTACATCGATTCGTTCGTGACCGAATTGCTTGTCGATGTGCCACTCGACCAGTCGCTTTCGGTGCGTGATCTCATGCTGAAGGAAGAGTACAGTGACTTTCTGGAGTGGACTAACCTGGCGGCGCTGCGCCCGCAGCAGCGAATCGAATTCAGCGCGCCCGGCGGCTACCTCGATCTCGTGCGGCATATCAACGGCCACCGCTATTACATGGGATTGGATCGAGACCGTACAATCGAGCGTGATGAAGCGGTGGCCGACTGGTACGATATGGTCTACATGCCGATTGTGCAAGTGATTCGCGCGCAAGACGTGCTGCGCGCGTTTCCCAGCCGTACCGAGGCCGACCTGTATCGCTGGATTATCGACCACCGCTGGTATACCCGCGAGCGCACCGGCAGCGACCCCAGCCCGGAAACCGCTACCACCGATTATGTCGCCACGTATGGCAGAAAATCGCTGGGCGATACGCTACGCGAGGCGATCGGTCGTTTGGGGGCCGTGGGGCGAGGGCTAGGCACCTAAGAGAGAACAAAGAACAAAGAAACACAGAACACTATTGCTCAACCGCATTTCAAAAGCATACTCGCTTTGTTCTTTGTTTATTGATCTCTGTAAGCTGCTCTTCTTCAACCCCGCGCCGCTACCATCTTCCCCAGCACGTTAGCTGATCCGTGGCTTGGTGTTACCGAATACTGGCGTGGCGCTATTCGAGGGCGCGGCCCAGCGCACACCATTGGCGATCACGCGGCGCACATGCTCGTTGAAATAGGTCGGGTAGGACTCGTGGCCGGGGCGGAAGTAGAACACTTTGCCGCGCCCGCGCGTGTAGCAGCAGCCGCTGCGGAACACCTCGCCGCCGCTGAACCAGCTGACCATCACCAGTTCGTCGGGCTGCGGGATGTCAAAGAACTCGCCATACATTTCCTCGTCGCCAATCTCAATGCACTCTGGCAGGCCCTCAGCGATCGGGTGGCCAGGCTGGACGATCCAGATCAGCTCCTTGTCGGCGGCTTCGCGCCACTTCAAGTCGCAACTGGTGCCCATCAGCTTGCGGAAAATCTTCGAGAAGTGCGCTGAGTGCAGTACAATCAGCCCCATGCCCTCGTGGACGCGCTTGTACACCTTCTCGACGAGGGCGTCGGCGACTTCGCCGTGTGCGGCGTGGCCCCACCAGGTCAGCACATCGGTATCGGCCAGCACTTGGTCGGTCAGGCCGTGCTCCGGCTGATCGAGTGTGGCCGTGCGCACATCATACCCCTGCTGTGCGAGGCCCTCGGCGATAACCGCGTGAATGCCATTTGGATAGATCGTGCTAGCCGGGTGCTTGGCGTTCTGCTCATGGCGAAACTCGTTCCAAACCGTAACTCGTAACGCGCTCATTGCGCTGTCCTTTCGATGTTGCTTATGCGCGACGCGCGCAGTATAGGCCAAGCGCGTAGGCTCGTCAACGAAGGATCGCACACGGTTGCAGTAACGCCGCCGCTATGCTAGCATAGCGGCGGCTTCGTACAGCATCTGAAGGGAACCGACGATGAGCATTCTGATCGATAGCAATACCCGCTTGGTTGTGCAGGGCATCACTGGCAACGAAGGTACATTTCACGCCCGCGCGATGCTGGAGTACGGGACGAATGTGGTCGCGGGCGTCACGCCAGGGCGTGGTGGCCAGATGGCGGTCGATGACAAGGTACCAGTGTTCAACACCGTCAGCGAGGCGGTTGAGGCCACCGGCGCAAACGCAGCCGGTACGTAGATCACCGACACATTTGCGCCAGTTTTCTTGACTGCCTCGGCCACGGTGTTGAACACTGGTACCTTGTCATCGACCGCCATCTGGCCACCACGCCCTGGCGTGACGCCCGCGACCACATTCGTCCCGTACTCCAGCATCGCGCGGG
>JACMIM010000759.1 GCA_014381165.1 Roseiflexaceae bacterium | reverse complement strand
GCGCCAGCCACGCCCCAACCACGACCAGTGACTCACGATTTCAGTAAGAAGCCGTAACGGTAGTTCTCGTCAGCGCTAATCAGGAACAGAAAACAGGCCTGCCCCTTGTTGGCAAGGGGCAGGCCTGTTTTCTGATAGTCACACACGCTAGCTCTGGCGGCGAATCTTCTCGCCAGTCATCGGGTCGTACTGCCAGGATTCGACTGGGCGCGGGTGGTCGGGCAGCGTATTGATAACCTGCGAGTAGCTGGGCTGCTCTGGCATGATCAGCCAGAGGATCGGGTAGAGAATGATTGGAAAGCCGACGAACAAGACGCCAAGCACAAACACCAGTCGGACGATCACTGGATCGATGTTGAAGTACTCGGCGACGCCCGCGCACACACCGGCGAGAATTTTATTGTTGCTGCGGCGAAGTTGGCCCTGCATGATTTTGCTCCTGTATATATTGTGTTTACTGCCTGGTGTTAGGACGCTGGGTGTGCAATCAGTGTTGCAGGCCGGGTTCGGCAGAACGCTGTGTCACACCGATACTTGCGTCGCTATGCTACGATAGACTTCAGGCTGATCGTAGTGGAAAATCGGCATCATGACAATACAGCCGCCTATCACCCGTGCTGCTCCCGAAACGCAGCCCTTGATCGAGCGCCTCTACCAACTTTTTCTTTCCGAGCTAGCTTCGTTGCGGGGGCACACACCCGGCCAGGCTGCGCCGCCTGCGATGCCTGCGCTTCAGTGCTACTGGCAGGATGTTGGCTACGCGCCATTTCTGCTGGTCAACGCGGGGCAACTGGCTGGTTTCGCACTGGTCAGTCCCCACAGCCGCATTCACGCGACCTACAATGGATGCGCGTGTGAGGTGTTATTTGTGCTACGGCCGCACCGGCGCAGGGGCATTGGTCAGTTCGCGGCACAGGCCTTGTTCGGCAGCTACCCCGGCTTTTGGGAAGTGTCTGCCGAGGCGACGAACACGCCGGGGAGCACCTTTTGGCGGGCCACGGTCGATCGTTATACAAACGGCCGCTACCACGAGACCTGGCTTCAAAACACGATCTGGCGCGGCCCTGTTCAATCATTCACATCACCGCCAGGTACCGCCAATAATAAGCGCCTGCGTGGCCAGTTCAGCTGACCCACGCAGGCGCTTGTTCGATCAGAAGACGTATTACTTCTCGCCCTTGACCATCTCCTTCAGCGTGCTGCTGGCGCTGAACCCTGGCGTCATCGTCGCCGGGATGGTGATCTTCTGGCGCGTCTGCGGGTTGACCCCCTCGCGCTCCTGGCGCTGACGCACCTCGAACGTGCCAAAGCCGGTTAGCGTAACTTTCTCGCCACCCTTGAGTTGCTCGGCAATAACATCTAGCGCAGCGTCGATAACCTGCTTGGTTTCCTTTTGCGAGACGCCAGTTCGCTCGGAAACCGATTTGATGAAGTCGGTCTTCTGCATACGTCAAATTCCTCCTGTGGTACGCATGTGCGGCTACCTTATTCGTATGCAGTATACCGCATCTGTCAAGGGCCTTTCCTGATTAGGACGCGCTATATGCCACTTGAACCTTTCCAACTTTCGTTCTACCGCATTGCAAAGCCATATTCTTGTTTACCGCATTGTGATGCGGAATTATACAACTGCCTGCTGGAGAAGTTGCTCGATACGGGTCACGACATCGGCGAGTGGCAGCGGCATTTGCAACACTTCGTAGCCTGGCATAACCGTCGTCGATTCAGCAGCGCTGTAGGTGAGCACAAGCACAAATGGTGGCCGGGCCTGCCGCGTGGTCGCCTGAATGTGCTCTGCGGCAAGCAGTGCGCCAAACTGGGCATCGGCGACAATGCCCTGCGGGGCCGTATGTGCCAGCCGCTGCTCGAGTTCCTCGGCACTACCAGCGGTGCGAACCTGAAGCCCAGCATGCTGCAAGGTCGATTCAAGCAGCGTTCGCAGCGAGCCATCGGCGCTGGCCACAAGCATCTGCCGCCCGCTATTCTGCCAGCGATCGCGCTGGAGTGGCAGGCTCACGCTGCGCTGATCGATCGCATAACTACTGCCAGGCTGGAGTTTCGCATAGTCTTTCATCTCACCCGCGACACGCGCCATCTCTTCGATATCGGGGAATGTACGGTGCAGATTGGTCGTTCCGCCGATCGATAGGGTCAGCAGTTTGAATCGGCGCAGCACGCCAAAGCGGTCGATGCCGGTCGTGTAGCCGCGCTGTAAATCCTCGGTCGGGTAGAACTGGCGCACGTCGCGATCAAACGACTGCACCACTGCAGTACAGATTGCGTCGATCCGGTCGGGCGTGGTCAGCAGCACAAAGTCATCGCCGCCGATATGGCCAATGTAATCGCTTGAGTTGCCATGGGCTGCGATCGCCGCTTGCAGCAGCGTTGCGACCAGCAGAATGGCACGGTCGCCACGCGAGAAGCCGTAGGTATCGTTAAAGGTTTTGAAGTTATCGATATCGACATGGAGGACTGCGAGCGGCTCATGGCGAGCCAGCCGCAGGCTCAACTCTTGTGCGATCGGTGCGCCGCCGGGCAAGCCAGAAAGCGGATTGACCAGCGGTTGCCGCGCGGCCCGCCGCAGGTGTGAGCGAACGCGCGCCAATACCTCAGCAATAGCGAATGGCTTGGCAATATAATCGTCGGCACCTGTCTCGAACCCAATCACGACCTCATCCGGTTGCTTACGCCCCGTCAGGATCAGCATCGGAATACGCGAAATACGCGTATCGTTGCGCATTTGGCGGATGGCCTCATAGCCATCCATGCGCGGCATGATCAGGTCGACCATCACCAGATGCGGAATGTGCTCCTGGGCCAAGCGCACAAGCTCGTGGCCATCGGCGGCGACGAACACAACGTAGCCCGCGTTGCGGAGCGATATTTCAAGCAGACGCCGCATATCCGGATCATCATCGGCAAGCAGCACACGTTGCGGCAGTGCGAAGCTGTCTGATGGCGGCGTGATAAACTCCTCAATGCATGGGTCGCTGTTTATCATAGGTGTCTACACAAGGAACTGTGCTTTCTAGGTTGGATGCAATGGGTTGGTGGCACACGTTGTTCTATATGCAAGCATTGGGCGTAGTCTACCCGCATACGATCTATCATAGCACATTCAGGACTTTCGCTTGCTACCAAAATTTACTCTTTTCTTAGCAGTTTTTTGCGCTGCGGCGCAAAAAACTGCTAAGAAAAAACAATTCCTTGCTCGCCGCAGGCGAAAAAGACGCTTTAAGCGAAAGTCCTGACATTGTTGTTACGCTGTTATAAACAATCCTGAAACTTTTGGATCGGGATATTCCTGCTGGTGTGGCGGTTTTGTCGCCACACCAGCAGGAATATCCCGCAAGGCTTCACGCATTATGAATCCTGCCGCCTGCTACTGCGCCGGTGCGCGTGTAATCATCGGCACATACACCAGGCTGAAGGCCGCCGACAGCTCGCCCTTGGCCGTGTAGGTGCTGACATTGCCCGCCCGATCGCGGGCTTCGATAATGGCAAACAGGCTGTTACCGTATAATCCAGGCGTGAACTTGGCCTCGTAGAAGCCATCGCCGTCTTCATCGCGCAGTGGCTCGACGCGCCAGGTTCTGCCGTCGAGCGTGTAGATCGCCGTCACCGCCGCAGCGCGGTTGTTTGCCGTGCCCGCACCAGGGTCGGCCAGCGGCGCTTCGTTGTCGAGCACATGGGCGCGGAGAACCACCGGTGGCATCATTGGCGAACGTGCGGCGTGTGTGGCTCGCCCATTGAAGGTCACGTCGGTGATCAGCGGCGGCGTCACATCGTCAACCACGTCGGCCACGTCGTCGCCGACACCGTCGATGTAGCTTACCTCGATCACGATCTGCTGATAACGGCGCAGCCAGCCCCGCTCGCTGTCGGCGGCACGGAACTGCATGGGTGTGACCAACAGTGTATTGGTGACCACGCGGCCCACGCCGGGAAGTTCCTGGCTGAAGCTGCGCTGGGCATACGGCAGTTCTGGCTGCCACGAGCCAAGCAGCCGCATGGGTGTATCATCGCGCTGAACCGGCAGTGTTGTGTCGGTGACCAGCGTCGTGACGTGCGGGTCAACCCCCGCCAGGTCGGGCAAGGTCTGCGCCGAGATCATGCGCAGGCCGCGCGGCGTGCGCTGCTCGCCGCCGGTCGTTTCAAGTGTGATATCGAAGGGCACCACCGGCAGCACCGGGCGGCCAAGCAGGGTCTGGTCGATGCCATTCACCCGCCACGATAGGCCGGGCGCAAAGCTATCCTGGATCACGCTGACCACATCTGGCACCTCGCCCTTGGCCGCGTTGCCGCGCTCGAACGTGTTGGTGTAGGTCAGCACGCGCGTCAGCACAGGCTGCGCCGCCAGTGCATCCGGCAGAATACGGGCGGGCGGATCATACAGGCCAATTGGTTGCGTGCGGGCTTGTTCGCCGGTTGGGGTAGCCAGCGGATTGGGCACACGCGCGCGGATGAAGGGCAGCCCGTACAGCGTGGTCTGGATGAGCACCTTCTCGTCGAACACACTGAAGCCGCCAGCGCCAGTCGCCTTCAGGTACTCGCGCTTGGCCCGCGCCAGCGATTCGCCGATCGAGGCACCGATGTAGCCGCCCTTGCTTTTATCCTGGATGTTGCGGCCAAGCATCAGCGTGAACAGCGCGCTGAGTTTTTCGCTGTAGCCGATTAGGTCGCTATCGCCATAGCCATAGCCAGTGTTGCCAATCCAGTTGCCGCCCTGCTTCAGCACGGCCTGTGGGAAATCCAGCCCATAGCTTGCGCTGCCAAAGGCCGCGTCGTCGGCGCTCAGGCCGGAGTGGCAGCCGACCGACCAGATCAGCGAGGCCGAATCGATCCGCTGCTCCGGGTTGGTGTCGCGGAAGAATGGGCCGTAGGATGTGCTGACCGCCACACCTGGCGTGTAAATGCGCTCGGCGGGGAATGTCGCACTGCCCTGTGCCGGGATGAGGTCGAAGTGGGTGAAGTGAGCGTTCAACGAAGTCAAGTGGTGCTTGGTCTGCACGCCGTTGTAGCCAGCGGTGAATGCATCCAGCCGCCCACTGAACCAGATGTCGGTCAGGTTCTGGCTTGTCCACAGATCATTATTCAGCACATTCAATTGGGCCGTTGCAGCTGGGTCGGTCGAGAAATCGTAGGATTCCAGCCGCTTGCCGATCCGTTCAGCTTGGTCGCTCAGGAAGTCATACCCAGTCACCAGGGCGCTGCCACGATGTCGCCGGTCGGGGCTGCCAACCTGGCCTCGGGTTTCGCTATCGTCGCGGTTGGCGCGAATGACAAACGGGTTGGCGTCCGGCGCGTTCTGCACCGAATCGAGGTAGGCCAAAATGTCCTCAGGCTGCTCGACCAGCCGGCCGATCGCCAGATCAGGCAGGTACAGCGCTCGCCCGCGCCAGGAGGTGGGGCGGCGGTCGGCGTAGAAGTCATCGGTCATGGTCATGCGGAAGAACATACTGCCGCCTAGCGCCGAGTTGGGATCGTAGCCGGCCTTGCCGATCGCCCGCAGCTGCGCGTCATATTCGGCCTCGTTGGCCAGCGTGGTCTCATCGGGCACGCGGAAGAACGGGATGACGCTGTCGCCGCCCACCACCACGATGTTTTCGGCATTGGGATGATATGTGGTCAGCACGCGCTCGAGGACAAACCAAATCTGCTCGGCCACCTCGTTCGCTAGCAGCGGCTGGCGCGGGTTGGCATCCCATTGGTCATACAGATCCTGCATGCGCTGGAGATCAATCGGCTCCATAATTGAGTCGCTGGAAATATCGATTGCTACGCCGCCGGACTGTGCGAGCAACGGCCCTTCGACATTTCTGAGGTGCGAGGTGATATTCTCTATCGCAAGCGACGCATTTGGATAGCGTCGCCCCATGCGATTGAAGTTGTACACAAACAGCGTTTGCACGCTTGCGTCCTGCCGCAGCCCCAGCGAGGCAACCGGCGCGGCCTGGGTTAAGGGCGGCACGAGTGCGCTGGGCGAAACAGTCACGTCGAGTTGGTAGGGGTCGGCGCTGGCCGCTCCGTTCGGGCTGTACACGAACAGGTAATAGCTGCCACCAGTCGGCAGGTAGGCGCTAATTGTTTCGTTGCCGGTGCCCGTGTTGGCGGAGATCGCACTGATCTGGCCGATCGCGCTGATCTGGCCGATCGCGCTGATCTGGCCGATCGCGCTGATCTGGCCGATCGCACTGATCTGGCCGATCGCGCTGATTTGCCCAACATCAGTGATAGTTGATAAGTCTAGTCCATCGCTAATGGTCAATGTCGCCGCTGGATCATGAATCAGTGCGATGTCGTAGTCTGCGGGTAGACTGGAAAGCACGGCGGATATGGTCGAGCCTGGGGCGATGTTACTGAGTCGGAACCAGTCACCGTATAGGCCGCCCGCATCGCCTGTGGGGGCTTCAGAGATCGTACCGATCGCTTGGCCTGTGCCACTGCCAGCAAGCAGATCGGTGGCAGCGGTGTACAGATTGTTCTGCTCGATCTCATCGATAGCCGCCAGGCGAATCGCCCTGGTGGGTGTGGCATTACTGCTGGCCGCTGGCGGCGCGAGGGCGGCGAACACCGCCGCAAGCAGCACGGTGGTTAGTAGCCGAGAGAGACCGTGTGCTGGGAGACGCTTCATTATTGCTCCTTGTGGTGTCGCCAGTGGGCTAGAAGCCCACGGTTAGTCGTCCGAAGCCCGATCGAGTGGGCTGGGCAGTGCGTAAAGACCGCTATGAAGCCGTAATCTACCGAATCCAAGCGTTGCGGCGGAGGTTGCAATCCTTTGAAATAAACGTGGTTTTTTTGCGGAATGGCGGTTCGGCGCACGAACCATCAGGATGTTGGCCACGCCCGTACACGCGCGGCTGGCCCGCTCGTTACCCATCACGCGGCGTGGCCCTGGTGAGGGCCAGCGCGCCGGGAACGTGGCCACATACCG
>JACMIM010000758.1 GCA_014381165.1 Roseiflexaceae bacterium | reverse complement strand
TCGATGTATGCCTATGGGAGATCGTTTGTGCGCGACATGAGCGGGCGCAGGTTTTAATTTCAATACCTTTCCCTGCTTTGGCGGCTTCGACGCCAAAAAACAGGGAAAAAGTGTTTCTTGGAGGGGCTATGCCCCTACAACCTCCCGTTTTTCAGACATTCAAAAGTTCCTGCACGGCAGCGGCACAGCCCCACGAGAGCGTCACACCAGCGCCGCCGTGGCCATAGTTGTGGATGAGTATCTTCCCTGGCGCGTAGGCCTCGCGCTCCAGGCGCACGCTGGGCCGGCCTGGCCGCAGCCCAACCCGATGCTCCAGCACGGTGGCACCGCGCAGCCGTGGCTCCAGTGCCGTGCAGCGCTCGATGATCGCCGCAGCCGTCGCAGGGTCGGGCGCAAGCTGCTCGCTGCCAGCCTCGGCTACGCCGCCCAAAATGATATCCTGGCTGCGCGGCACAAGGTAGGTCACGCCGCCGGGGCCGTGATCGTCGAAGATAAAGCGCTCCAGGCCCACCTGCGCCACCCGCACGATCTGGCCGCGAATCGGCTGCATGGCTGGGTCGGGCAGTAGTTCGCGCGCGCCAAGGCCGGCGCAGTTGACCACGACATCAGATTCGGCAAAGGCCTCGGCTAGCCTCTCGATCGGGCGTTGCACGAGCATGCCGCCTAGCTCGGTCACGCGGCCCAGCAAAAAGGGCAAGTACACATCCATCTCGATCACATGGGCCGCGAAGATATAGCCAGCTGCGTAGCCGTCCGGCAGTTCAGTCGGCCCGGCTCGGCGAAACAGCGGCACCGCCGCCCGCCACCAGGGGTCGTCCACCTGATACGGGAACAGCTCGATGCCTTCTCGCAGCATAACCCCGGCCTTGGGTTGGCGCTCTAATGCGCCAAACGCGCTAAACGTCGCAGCCGCCCAACCTAGCACCAAATCTTCTGGGTAGGCCTTGTAGGGATACCAGACCGCCGCCGCTACATTCGAAGTGGTGTGCGGCGGCAGGTCGCGCGCCCAGATTTGCACCGCGTGGCCGGCCTCTAGCAGGCGAATGGCGGTGGAAATACCGCTCACGCCCGCACCAATGATCGTGATAGTCATGATCGCCAGCCCCTTAGCAACCGTAGGCCATTAGCTGCCACCAGCAGCGTCGAGCCTTCGTGGCCGATCACGCCCAGTGGCAGCGGCACCTCACCCAGCAGCGTACACACAATCAGCACCGCGATCACGCCGAATGAGAAGACCAAGTTCTGCCGCACCACCCGCCTGGCGCGGCGAGCGTGGGCCAGTGCGCGTGGCAGTCGATCAAGGGCATCGCCCATCAGCAGAACATCAGCGCTTTCCAGCGCGACATCGCTGCCAGCCACGCCCATTGCCACGCCCAGCGCCGCCGTGGCTAAGGCAGGCGCGTCGTTCACGCCATCGCCGATCATGGCCAGCGGGCCGTGCTTGGCTTGCAGCTGCCTGATGACTTCCACCTTCTGCTCGGGCAACAGCTCGGCATGGACTTCGTCGATGCCAAGTGATGCGGCCAGCGCGGCAACTACGCGGCGGCTGTCGCCCGACAGCAGGGCCACACGGATACCAGCCGCGTGCAGCTCGCGCACGGTTGCCGCCGCCTCCGGGCGCAGCGTGTCGGCCAGCGCGATCAAGCCCAGCGG
>JACMIM010000757.1 GCA_014381165.1 Roseiflexaceae bacterium | reverse complement strand
GATGCCGCTGTGCCACCTGCCGATTTCGTTGTGCCTGATATCTTGTCGGCACTAAGCGTAGTATTGGAGCTGGAGCGGGGCTAGGGACTGGAGGCTAGGGACTAGAGGCTAGGGACTGGGTCACCGAGAGCAGAATGACCCTGGAGCAGGTGGTGTAGATTAACAGGATCTTCATACGCTGCACATATACTTGGTCAGGCGGGGCAGCTGTGCTCCGCCTGGTTTAGCATCACGAGGAGCGTCACCTGTATGCACCCCCGAATGATTAGCCTGCCCCTAACCACCCTACTGCTCGTCATCCTCACATTGATTGGCGCTCAGGCGTCCGTGCCAGCTTCTACTGCAACGCAGGCACTGGCCAGTGTGTCGGTAGCGGTCGACACTCGCCCAAACATCGTGCTCATTCTCGCCGACGATCTGGATATCCAGCTGGGCAGCTTGGAGGTGATGCCAAACCTCAAAGCACTGCTGGCCGCTCAGGGGGCCAGCTTCGACCAGGCATTTGTACCAATCTCGCTGTGCTGCCCCTCGCGCGCCTCGCTGCTGCGTGGGCAGTACCCGCACAATCATGGCGTCTACACCAACGGCCCACCAACGGGCGGCTTTCAGCGCTTCCAGGAGCTAAACCTAGAGGATCAGACGCTTGCGACGGCGCTTCAAGGCGCTGGGTACCGCACGGCACTGCTGGGCAAATATCTCAATGGCTACCCCGACCCAGCGGCACAAAGCTTTATCCCACCAGGCTGGAGCGAGTGGTACAGCCCATCCAGCGACAACGCCTACAGCGAGTACAACTATAGCCTCAACGAGAATGGCACGCTTGTGGCCTATGGCGATGCGCCCGCGGACTATCTTACCGATGTGCTGGCGGCCAAAGCTAACAGCTTCGTTACGCGGACGGCGACCACTGGCGAGCCATTCTTCATCGAGCTGGCAACCTACGCGCCACATCTACCCTACACGCCGGCCCCGCGCCACGTCGGGTTGTTTGCCGGCGTACAGGCACCGCGCCCGCCCTCGTTCAACGAGGCTGATGTCAGCGACAAGCCCGCCGCAGTGCAGGGCAAGCCGCTGCTTAACCCCGTTGCGATCTCGTCGATCGACACGAGCTACCGCCTGCGCCTCCAGTCGCTCCAGGCGGTTGACGAGCTGATCGCGGGCCTGGTGCAAACGCTGGCCGCAAGCGGCGAGCTGGACTCGACCTACATCTTCTTCACCTCCGATAACGGCTATCATATGGGCGCGCACCGCCTCTCGTCCGGCAAGTACACGCCCTATGAGGAAGACATCCGCGTTCCGCTGCTGGTGCGCGGCCCTGGCGTGTCGGCGGGCGTCGTGCGAAGGGAGTTGGTCAGCAATATCGATCTCGCGCCAACATTCGCCGAGATCGCGGGGCTTACGCCACCCGCGCAGGTAGATGGGCGCTCGCTTGTGCCATTGCTCCAGGCCGGTCAGTCGGCCCCAGCCTGGCGTCAGGCGGTGTTGTTCGAGCAGTACCCGTTTGCCGGCCAGCAGCCAAGCAGCCGCCGGTATCCAGCGGGTATCGGTGCAGCGCGGATCGGCTATGCCGGTGTTCTGGAGCCGCTGGATCCGCAGGATGTGCTGGCGGCAGCACCGCAGGCGGCCTACCAGGGGCTGCGCACTGCGACCTATAAATATGTCGAGTACAGCACTGGCGAGCGGGAACTCTACGATCTTGTCGCCGACCCCTACGAGCTACAGAATCTGGCGGCGGGTGCCGACCCAGCCTTGCTGGCTGCACTCAAGGGCTGGCTGAACACCTACAGCAGCTGCGCAGGCGCAGGCTGCCGCAGCGCCGACGCGCTGACGCCGCCCATCCTCCCTGGTAGCCTGTCCAGGTACATCGCACTGCCGCTGCTTGAACGGTAGCGCTGCGGGCTGTTGTTGCACACGCCACGGCAGCAAGCGGATTTCAACCCGCTGCTGCCGTGCCAAGCGCATTGATGAACTTTACAGGGCTAGGGCGTAAAGCCCACGAGCTTTAGCCGTGGGCTTTACGCCCTTCACCCGCTGTCGAAGCTGTTGTTCGAATGGGTCGAACCCTGGCTCCAGAACGGAATCCTACGCAGGATCAAGGCGATGGTGATTATAATCAAGCCGCAGGAGGAAGGATAAGCCAGGAATCACCCACCCAGCCACGTACTGTCCGATTGATCCTTACATCCCGATTTTGTGCTACACTAGCGCCGCAGCGGAGGCCTCAAGGGTGAGGGCATCCGCCTGATGCGCCGCGCACTGCCAACCGGAAACGCCCATGTCAATCATGTGGCGTTTTTTGTTGGCATAACCGCCGAGGGTTGAAGGAGACGAGATGACCATAACAGTGCAAGCGCGCGTGCAAAACGCTGCTTCCCACGATGTCGATCAAGCGATGATGCTTGAGATGTACCGCTATATGCTGCTGGCCCGCGCGCTCGACGAGCGTATGTGGCTGCTGAATCGCTCCGGCAAAGCGCCGTTCGTGATCTCGTGCCAGGGCCACGAGGCCGCTCAGGTTGGCGCGGCCATGGCGCTGCAACAGGGCAAGGACTTCACACTACCCTACTACCGCGGCCTGGCCACGGTGCTGGTGATGGGCATGACGCCGCGCGAGATCATGCTGGCGGTGCTGGCCCGCGCCGAGGATCCGAGCAGCGGTGGGCGGCAGATGCCAGCCCACTACGGCCACCGTAAGCTCAAGATTGTCACACAATCGAGTGTGGTCGGCACGCAGATCCCCCACGCGGTTGGCGTCGCGCTGGCCGAACGGCTGCGCGGCGGCGACGCGCTGGCCTGGACATCGTTCGGCGAGGGCACGACCAGCCAGGGCGATTTCCACGAGGGCGTGAACCTGGCCGCCGTGATGAAGCTGGGCGTGATCTTCCAGTGCGAAAACAACGACTATGCGATTTCGGTGCCGATGAGTGTGCAAATGGCCGTTGCCAGCGTGGCCGACCGCGCCGCCGCCTATGGCCTACCTGGTGTTAAAGTCGATGGAACCGACGTGCTGGCGTGCTACCGTGCCACCCGCGACGCTGCCGAGCGCGGGCGAGCCGGCGATGGGCCAACCCTGATCGAGGCCCGCTGCCTGCGCCTGACGCCGCACTCAAGCGACGACAACGACCGCACCTACCGGCCGTCTGAAGAACTCAAAGCCATGCGCGAGGGCGACCCAGTCGCCAGGTTCCGCCTGCTACTGCGCGAACAGGGCCTACTGGACGAAGCCGCCCACGAGCAGCTGCGCCTGCGTATCGCCGCCCAAGTCGACGACGCCACCGCCTACGCCGAGGCCGCGCCAATGGCGGGCGCGGGTACGCTCCTCGACCATGTGTATGGGTAGTTGTGACGAGATGACAAGGTGACAAGATGACGCTTTTCGTCATCTTGTCATCTTGTCATCTTGTCATCTTGTCAGGAGAAGAACATGCCCGAATTGACCCTGCTTGAAGCCATTCGCCAGGGCCTCGACGAAGCGATGGCGGCGGATGCGCGCGTGTTTGTGTTTGGCGAAGATGTCGGCCGGCGCGGTGGCGTGTTTCGTGTCACCGAGGGCCTGCTCGACAAGTACGGGCCGCTGCGTGTGATCGACTCGCCGCTGGCCGAGAGCGTGATCGTCGGCGCGTGCATTGGCGCGGCCATGAACGACGCCCGCCCAATCGCCGAAATCCAGTTTGCCGATTTCATCTACCCGGCCTTCAACCAGATTATTAGCGAGGCCGCGCGCATCCGCTACCGCTCGAATGACGACTGGCATGTGCCGCTGGTCATTCGCGCACCCTACGGCGGCGGTATCCATGGCGCGCTGTACCACTCGCAAAGCATCGAGGCACTGTTCTGCCACGTCCCCGGCCTCAAGGTGGTCGCGCCGGCCACGCCCTATGATGCCAAGGCCCTGCTCAAAGCCAGCCTGGCCGATCCCGACCCAGTGCTTTTTTTGGAACATAAAAAGTGCTACCGGCTGATCAAAGGCCAGGTGCCAGATGGCGATTACCAGGTCGAAATCGGCAAAGCCGACATCAAGCGTCAGGGCAGCGACCTAACGGTGCTGACCTACGGCCTGATGCTGCACTACAGCCTGGAGGCCGCCGAAGTGCTGGCTGGCGAAGACATCGACGTGGAAGTGGTCGACCTGCGCACACTGCGCCCGCTCGACACCGCGACGATCTTGGCCAGCGTGCGTAAGACCAGCAAGCTACTGATCGTTCACGAGGACAACCTGACCGGCGGGCTGGGTGGCGAGCTGGCGGCGATTGTCGCGCAGGAGGCCTTTGAACAGCTCGACGCGCCGATCATGCGCGTGTGCGGCCCGGACGTGCCAGCCATGCCATATGCCAAGCCGCTCGAAGAGGCATTCCTGCCCTCGCCAGCCACGATCGCCGACGCGATGCGTGTGTTGGCGGCGTACTGACGCAAGATGACGAGATGACAAGATGACGTGGTGACAAGATGACAAGGAGGCTCAGACCTTTGTCATCTCGTCATCTTGTCCTCTTGTCATCTTGTCACAATATCTGGGATTGACATGACAACAGACATCAACATGCCGCAACTCGGCGAGAGTGTAATCGAGGGGACGATTAGCCGTTGGCTGAAACAGCCTGGCGAGCGGGTCGAGAAGTACGAAGCGCTGCTGGAAGTGATGACCGACAAGGTCGATACCGAGGTGCCTGCGCCAGAGGCCGGCGTGCTGCGCACTATCCTGGTGGCCGAGGGCGAGACTGTGCGCGTAGGCACCTTGATCGCCGTGCTCGATGGCGATGCCGCTGCAAGCGCACAGCCAGACCCAGCGCCGCCAATAGCCCCGCTGGTTCAGCCAATCGAAGCTGCTGCTCAGGCGGCGTTTGTTTCGCCGGTGGTGGCGCGGCTGACCGCCGAACACGGTATCAGCATCGCACAGGTTAGCGGCAGCGGTGCTGGCGGGCGAGTGACCAAAAAGGACGTGCTGAACTTTGTGCAGCACGCGGCGGAACAATCGGCGCGAACCGAACTGGCGACGAGCCCCACCGTTGCGCCGCCAGAACTTCAAGCTGCCGCTATCAGCGCGCCGCCAGCCGCCGCCCCAGCGACCATTTCGCAGCCGCCACCCACACCAGCAAGCGCCCAGGAAACGCCCACCGCCACCGACCCGCTGCCGGAGGACGCGCTGCCTGAGGATGCGCAGCTCGTTCCGCTTTCGCCCATGCGGCGGGCGATCGCCGAGCACATGACGCGATCGGTGCGAACCGCGCCACAGGTTACTACTGTGGTCGAGGTAGATATGGGCGCGGCGACGCTGCACCGGGCGCACAACAAGGCCGCCTTCGAGCGCCAAGGCGTCAACCTGACCTTCACGGCCTACCTGGCCCAGGCAGTCTGTGTAGGACTGCGGGCGGTGCCGGTGCTGAACGGCAGCTTCAGCGAGCAGGGTACCATTCAGCATAGCCGCATTCATCTGGGCATGGCGGTGGCGCTGGACGATGGGCTGCTCGTGCCGGTCATCCGCGACGCCGACGAGAAGAATTTGCTTGGCCTGGCCCGCGCGATCAACGACCTGGCGGTGCGCGGGCGTGGGCGGCGACTACGCCCAGAGGAAATGCAGGACGGCACATTCACGCTGACCAACCACGGCGTTTCAGGCAGCCTGTTCGCCACGCCGATTATCAACCAGCCCCAGGGCGGCATCCTGGGCGTCGGCGCGATCCAAAAGCGCGCGGTGGTCGTCTCGCAGCAGGGCGTGGACGCGATCGCCATCCGGCCCATGTGCTATCTCTCGCTGACCTTCGACCACCGCCTGATCGACGGGTCGGGTGGCGATGCGTTTCTGGTGGCGGTCAAGGCCGCACTGGAAAGCGTCGTCTAGCGAATCGCTCGCGGGCGGCGCGGCTCCGGGGGCGGTGCGCTCCGGGGGTGGCTCCGGTTGGGGCGGCTCGCGCGCCGCCCGTATGATGCGCGCGTTCAGCGCGGGTCCGGTTGGGGCGGCTCGCGCGCCGCCCGTCTGATGTCCTCAGCTGTGTTGATGCTGGGCAG
>JACMIM010000756.1 GCA_014381165.1 Roseiflexaceae bacterium | reverse complement strand
TGGCGGCGGCGGTGGGTGCCGTGGCTGTGCTGGGCGTGTAGAAGGCATCGGCGTAGATATTGGGAACACCCACTGGCGACTGCTCGGAGCCAATGCTGGTGCCATCGGCGGCAGTGCCGCTCAACATAACCATGAGTGCATCGCGGTCGGGCGTCGGTGCGCCGTCGCGTTTGCGCAGGTCGATGCGTATCTTGCCGTCGAAAACCTGAGCGCGAACCCGATCTGGCTCGTTCCAGTCGAATGGCTCGCCATTCTGGGTGAGCTGCGCCAGCACCTCCGCGCCGTCGGGCAGCGTGGTTTGTGCGGTGACAAGGATGTTGGACGCATTGCTGACGGTCGCCTTGACCTCGCTGATCGAGGCTGGTACTGCGGTGGGTTCGATCGCAACTGGTACGACTGGCGCGAACAAGCTGCTTGCCACAAAAGCTAGAGCTATCAGCGCTACCAGCAGCAGCGGGGCCAGCAGTTTGAGCGCGAGCGGTGCGTTGCGCACCCGCGATGCAAGGGTTTCTGGCTCCTTGTACTCACCGGCGGTATAATCGGCCGCTGGCTGAGGTCGGGGGGCGGCAGCACCTCGCTGTTAGTGCGGCGGCGGCGTTGCAGCACAATCAGGCTGACGAGCGCAAGCAGCACAAGTATGAGGCCGATGATACCAGTTGTAAGGAAGTCCATGTGAAGCAGGCTCCATGCGTGCGGATAAGTGGATGCAAACGCCTGTGGTCAGGCATGTCGGCGATCATCATATGCCAAAGGGGGCTATTACGCAAGAGTGTATCTGTTCTTAGGCACGCTTGACCCGGCGCTCCAGCGCCGGGCTAGTGGGCTTGGTTATTCACGAACCCTTCCCGTGGTGGTGCAGCGCAAACGCCAGGGTGATGGGCCGGACGAACGATTGCCGCCGTTGCAAGCATATACGTCGCACCCGCGAGAAGATGCTATAATAGCCGCGCATTTCCACCAGGAGCTAGTCATGAAAGAATTTTTTCGGCGCAATAAGAAGAGCTTTGCCCCGGTTCAACGCGAGGGCGAGTCGCAGATTCCCGACAATCTGTGGGCAAAATGCCCTGCGTGCCGCGAGCTGATCTATCAGAAGCAGCTGACTGACAGTCTGAAGGTCTGCCCCAAGTGTAGCCATCACCTACGGCTGGTGCCGCACGAGTGGCTGGGCTTGCTCGATCACGGCAGTTTTGTCGAGCACGATGCCGACTTGTGGCCAGCTGATCCGCTTGGTTTTGTCTCGCCCAAGGAGGCATATGCCGACAAGCTGCGGCTTACCCAGGAGAAGCTGGGCCAGGCCGATGCGGTGATCAGTGGCTTGGGCACGATCGATGGCAGGCGGCTAGCGCTGGCGATCTGCGATTTCTCGTTCATCGGCGGCTCTATGGGCAGTGTGTATGGCGAGAAAATGACCCGCGCCGCCGAGCGCGCCGCCGAGTTGGAGCTGCCACTGCTGACAATCAACGGCTCCGGCGGCGCGCGCATGCAGGAGGGTGTGATTTCGCTGATGCAGATGGCCAAAATTAGCATGGCGCTGACGCGCCTGGCGGCCGTGCAACAGCCGCACATTGCCCTGCTGGTCGACCCGTGTTTTGGCGGCGTGCTCGCCTCATATCCGTCGGTGGCCGATATCATTATCGCTGAACCAGGCGCGAACATCGGCTTTGCTGGCAGCCGTGTGGTCAGCCAGACTATCGGTGGCAAGATGCCAGCCAAGCACCAGACCGCAGAGTACATGTTCGAGCATGGCTTTGTCGATATGGTCACGCCACGGGCCGATCTGCGCGCAACCTTGAGCCGCCTGCTGACGCTGTACGGTGCTCAAACCAACGCTGGGCTGCCTAGGCTGGATGCGAGATTGATCGAGCAGGAAGTGAGAGCTGGAGGCTAGGGACTAGGGGCTAGGGTGACTGCACTTTCTTGTAATCAACATCCCATACTGTTCCCCCAGCCCCTAGCTCCCAGCCCCCAAAAATATATGACCACATCAGACACTTCTACGGAAACTCTGACCGCCTGGGACCGAGTGCAGCTCGCGCGTAATGTTCAGCGGCCGCATACGCTTGATATGGTGCGCGGCTTGTGTGAGCACTTTGTCGAGCTGCACGGCGACCGGCGCTTTGGCGACGACGCGGCGATTGTTGGCGGCATGGCCACGCTCCAGGGCCGTACTGTGATGATCGTAGGCCATCAGAAGGGGCGGAATGCCCGCGAGAACGTCCAGCGCCACTTCGGCATGCCGCGCCCGGAGGGCTACCGCAAGGCACTGCGGCTGTTCCGCCACGCCGAGAAGTTTGGCTTTCCCCTGTTGTGCTTTATCGACACCCCTGGAGCCGATCCCGAGCGCGAAAGCGAGGAGCGCGGCCAGGCCAATGCGATCGCCGAGTGCATTATGGCTATGACTAATCTGCGCGTGCCGATCATCGCCACGGTGATTGGCGAGGGCGGATCGGGCGGGGCATTGGCGATCGGGGTGGCCGACCGCATGCTTATGATGGAGAATGCGATCTACTCGGTGATTTCGCCGGAGGGTTGCGCATCGATCCTTTGGCGCGATGCGGCCAAGGCCCCCGACGCGGCTCGCGCCATGCGGATCACCGCCGCCGATGTGCATGAGCTTGGCATCGCCGACGCCGTGATCGCCGAGCCGGCGGGCGGCGCACACACCGACATCGCCGCCGCCGTCGAATCCGCTGCGCTAGTCATCCGCGAACACTTGGAGCAACTCACCGGCGACGAGATCGCTACCACACTCGCGTGTCGTTACCAGAAGTACCGCGCGATCGGACGCTTCCATGAGCGCCAGCAGGCCCTGCTTGGCGTGCAGGCCGGCGAGCCGCTGCCATTTGTGGTCTAGGTGAAGCGCTATGTTCCGATAGCACCTGGCCTGAATCCCGCAACCCGCCCCAAGTAACTAGACGCGCGATTTTGTGCAACGTAGTACGAATGGGCTGAAAATCCCTTGACGCTGCTCATGCAGGTTGTTATAATACACAGCATCCGGTTTGCCGGGCCTCCCTCGATAGATCCCTGAGACGTTAAGCTGTATATGCGGAGCGCTTTTGAAGCACCGCACATGTACCTACCTAGCCTGCGCGGAGTCCCACTTCTCCGCTGTGTCTTGGCACCACCGTACCGCATGCCGGTCGGGTCAACGGTTGTCACCCAGGCAAGGACGCGTCGCGAACGACGATTGGCACATTGGCAAGACTGCCGGCATCACTTCGAGCAACTCGTCGAACGGCGGTCTCGTGTTACTCATCGGAGCGGCGGCGTGGGTTTTGTAACCACGAAGGTACGAAGACACGAAGGACAACAAGCATAAAATCTTCACGTCTTCGTGGCTTCGTGGTTCAACTGGCCGGCGCTCCTGATGGGTGTGGCACTAGTCAGGAGGCACTCGATGTCTGTTCAGATCGGCCCATCGTTGCTACAGAAGCTCAGCGAGATGCAGGATCGCAAGACCTTCCAAGAACTCAATTGGACGGGTACGTTTGTGGAATATCTCGACCTTGTAGCCAGTAACCCCAAGATCGCCCGCAATGCCTTTCAGCGCATCTACGACATGATTATATCGTATGGCTCTGAGGAGTTTATCGACGCGAAGAAGCGGCTGGTACGCTATAACTTCTTCAGCGACTCGTCGTTCGACCGCGATGATGCGATCTTTGGCCTTGAAATCCCCCTGATGCGGCTGGTCAATTTCTTCAAGGGCGCAGCCCAAGGCTATGGCACCGAGAAGCGCGTGCTGCTGCTGCACGGCCCGGTTGGCTCCTCGAAATCGACGATCGTGCGGCGGCTGAAGCGCGGGTTGGAACACTACTCGCGCCAAGACGAGGGCGCGCTCTACACCTACGATTGGTTTCTTGGCGAGATTCCTGAGGGCGAGGCCTGGGATTCCAGCACGTTGGTGGAAAGCGATTGGGAAAAATGCCCAATGAACGAGGAGCCACTGCACCTGGTACCACGCGAATTGCGCGAGAGCTTTCTGGCCGATTTCAACGCCGACCGCCCGGAAGACGAGCAAGTGCGGATCGTCGGCGACCTGTGCCCGTCCTGCCGCTATAACTTCAAAGAGATGATGCTGCGCTACAAGGGCGATTGGATCAAGGTCATTCGCCACATCCGCGTGCGCCGCCTGATCTTTTCCGAGCAGGATCGCCTCGGTATCGGCACGTTCCAGCCCAAGGATGAGAAGAATCAAGACTCGACCGAGCTGACTGGCGATATCAATTATCGCAAAATCGCGATCTACGGCTCGGATTCCGACCCACGCGCGTTCAACTTCGACGGCGAGTTCAATATCGCCAACCGCGGCATGATCGAGTTCGTCGAGATGCTCAAGCTCGATGTGGCCTTTCTGTACGACCTGCTGGGGGCCTCGCAGGAGCATAAGATCAAGTCGAAGAAGTTCGCCCAGACTGATATCGACGAAGTTATCGTGGGCCACACGAACGAGCCAGAATATCGTCGGCTCGAGAACAACGAGTTCATGGAGGCGCTGAAGGATCGCACGGTTCGTATCGATGTGCCCTACATCACGCGCCTGCGCGACGAGATTCGTATCTATGAGCGCGATTTCAACCGCAAGCGCGTGAAAGTCCATATCGCGCCGCACACGCTGGAAGTGGCCGCTATGTGGGCGGTGCTGACCCGGCTCGAGCATCCCAAAAAGCCCAACTTGACCCTGCTCCAAAAGATGAAGCTGTATAACGGCAAGACGCTACCCGGCTTCACCGAGGACAATATCAAGGAGCTGCGCAAGGAATCGAACCGTGAGGGCATGGAAGGCATCTCGCCGCGCTACATCCAGGATAAAATCTCGAACGCCTTGGTTTCGTTTCAGAGCGATGGTTACATTAACCCGTTCATGGTGCTGAACGAGCTGGAAAGTGGCCTCAAGAACCACGCGCTGGTGACGAACGACGAAGACCGCAAGCACTACCGCGATCTGCTCTCACTGGTGAAGGAAGAGTACACCGAGATCGTCAAGAACGAAGTGCAGCGGGCGATATCTGCCGACGAAGAGGCGATCAAGCGGCTCTGCGGCAACTATATCGATAATATCAAGGCCTACACCCAGCGCGAGAAGGTGCGCAACCGCTACACCGGCCAATATGAGGAGTCCGATGAGCGGCTGATGCGCAGCATCGAGGAGAAGATCGATATTCCCGAGAGCCGCAAGGACGACTTCCGCCGCGAGATCATGAACTACATCGGTGCGCTGGCGATCGAGGGCAAAACCTTCGATTACAAGACCAACGAGCGGCTGCACAAGGCCCTTGAGCTCAAGCTCTTCGAGGACCAGAAAGACAGCATCAAGCTCACCTCGCTCGTCTCACGGGTGATCGACAAAGACACCCAGGAGAAGATCGATGTGGTCAAGGCCCGCCTGATCCGCGACTTCGGCTATAACGAGCAGTCGGCCACCGATGTGCTCAACTATGTGGCCTCGATCTTCGCGCGTGGCGATACCAAGGGTTCGTACTAAAGCGTCCTTTGCCTCAGAAATGGAGAGGATATTTAGGGAGGGCCCACGCCCTCCCTAGAGAATAACCCGCTCCCCCTCTTGGGCGGGGAGGGGGCAGGGGAAGGGGTTCAAGCCTATGTCAATGAAACGGGTTGACCGCGATCTCAGCCGCTTTCGCGAGATTGTGCGCGGCAAAATTAAGAAAGACCTGCGCAAGTATATGTCCCAAGGCGAGATGATTGGCCGTCAGGGCAAGCGCTACGTATCGATTCCGGTGCCGCAGATCGATATCCCCCAGTTTCGCTATGGCGCGCGCCAGGGCGGCGGAGTGGGCCAGGGCGATGGCGATGTGGGCGACCCGATTGCTCAAGGCGATGGGCAGCCCGGCGGCCCCGGCCAAGCTGGATCGGAGCCTGGCCAGCACGCCCTTGAGGTTGATGTGCCGATGGAGGAGCTGGCCGCCATTCTTGGCGAGGAGCTTCAGCTGCCCAATATTCAGCCCAAGGGCAAGAAGAACCTGATAAGCGAGAAGGATAAGTATAGCGGCATCCGCCGCACCGGCCCCAACTCGCTGCGCCACTTCAAGCGCTCGTACCGCGAGGCCCTGCGCCGCCAGATCTCATCGGGTGAGTACAACATGGACGACCCGATAGT
>JACMIM010000755.1 GCA_014381165.1 Roseiflexaceae bacterium | reverse complement strand
CTGAAGCGCCGGGCTATTGGGCCTTTGACTGCTTGCTGCTTACCTTCACCCGCCGGTATATGTGATTCGGTAGACTGCGCTGGTGCCGAAATCAGCCACGTACAGGTTGCCGTCTGGCCCGGTGATTGCGGCGATTGGGTACAGAAACCCGGTGCCAAAGGTCGAGCGGCGGCTGAGATATTCGCCGCCGCTGGTTTTGGCCAGTTCGATCCGCGCTAGCTCGCCGCGCGTCCACAGCGTCACAAAGGCGGTGTCGCGGTACGCGGCGGGAAAGGCGTCGCCGCCATAGAAGGACATGCCGGTCGGCGTCGAGTGAGCCGGAAAGCTGACCAATGCGCCGCGCGTGCCGTAATTCTTCTCAGGATCACCATACACATACGGGTAGCCATAATTCTCGCCCTCGACAATGTGGTTGAACTCGTCGGGGTTTTCAGCGCCCTGGCCCGGCGAATTATCGCCGCCGAACAGCTCGCCCGCCGCGTTGAAGGCCACGCCGAACGTATTGCCGAAGCCGCTGGCGAAGGTTTTCAGATCGCTGCCGTCGGCGTTGACCGAAAGCACCTTGGCGGCCAGCTCGTTCGGCTCGAAATCGCCGCTGGTGGTCGCGCCAACACCGAAGTACAGCCGGCCATCAGGCCCGAACACAATGCTATTATTTGAATGCGGCTGCAACACCATCGATGGCAGGCCCTCGACCACGCTGCGGCGCGCGTCGGCGCGGTCGTCGCCGTCGGTGTCGCGCAGGGCCTCGATCTTGCCAGAACTGGCTGCGTACAATTCGCCATCGCGCCAGGCCAGTCCCACCAGCAGCGAGAAGCCTTCGGCAAAAGGTGTGATCGTATCGATCTGAAAATCCTGGTCGCGGTCGGTCGCCACCCAGAGCGTGCCCGAGATGTCGGCGATATAAAGCTTTCCGTCTGGCCCGAACGTAATGACCGTGGGGTTATCGATCGTGCCCTCGGCGTAGACCGTCCACGCGAAGCCCGGTTCCAGACTAATCTCGCGCTTGCGCGGATCGCGCTCGCGCTCACGCTCGGGCAGGCTGGCCTGGGCCAGGCCATACAGTCCGGCCCCGGCGATCAGCGGCACAAGCGCGAGCGTGGCGATGCCGAGTGTGGCGTAACGCTGGCGGCGGCTGGCCCAGCGGACAAGTAGGTAGACAGCGGCGGCGGCAGCCGTGACAACGGCCAGCGCGCCGAGCGTTTGGGCAAGGATGCTCACAAAAGGCACACGAATGAGCGGCTCGCCAATACCAAACGGTACCGTGCTGAGCACCACCTGCGCGGCGATCGCAAGCGCCGCCGCCAGCACCAGCGCAATGCCAAGCGCACGAAAGGAGCGGCGCAGCAGCACAATGCCAAGCGCGCCGACAGCAACGAAGACCGTCAGGAGCAGAATCGTCACAAATATCAGGGGCATGCAAAGCTCCAATACTCGGGAAAAGCGGGGGTTTGGGGCGCAGTCCCCGAGAACACAACCCCTCCTTTTTTATACACCTGGTAGGAGTATATCGCGTTCATTATACGGCGTTTGTATGCGCGCAGCCGGCTCAATTGGTTGACAATTTTCTTATTCGATGCGAGTAGAATACACCCGTTATGAAAGAATCGACCTCACTTCGCCCCAGGGCCGCTGGATTTTCGATCGATCGCGGTGATACGGGTGTCCTGCTGATTCATGGCTATAGTGGTTCGCCGACAGAATTACGTGAGCTTGGCGATTACTTGGCCGCGCGTGGCTACAGCGTGGCCGCGCCGCTCTTATCTGGCCACGGCGCGGGGCCGGATGCCTTGTTCGAGGTTGGTTGGCAGCGCTGGCTGGCTGATGCACTGATCGAACTGGCCTGGCTGCGCCGGCGCTGCCGCCGGGTTGTGGTGCTAGGCTTTTCGATGGGCGCGCTGTTGGCCAGTGTGCTGGTGGCACGCGTGCCGGTGGCAGGGGTGATCCTGGCTGCTCCAGCGCTGCGGCTGCGTGGCCAGCCACTGATCGACTATGCCGACGTAGCGGCGCGTATCCAGCCCTGGTATTACCCACTGCGCCACGCCAATTTCGGCGACCCGGCGGTGCGTGCGGCGGTGCTTGGCTTTGCGCCCGAGATCGACCTCGACGATCCAGCTGTGGTCGCGCAGGTACGTCAGGCGGCGCGCGTGCCGATTGGCTCGATCTACGAGATGGTTCGGCTTCAGCGCCGCGCCCGCCGTGATTTGCCGCATATTCACGCGCCAGCCCTGGTTATGCAGGGCCGGGCCGATCTTACGGTCAACCCAGCTAGCGCCAAGCAGGTACACCGTCTGCTTGGCTCGCAGGACAAGCAGTTGATCTGGTTCGAACACAGCGGCCACCAGCTGCCGCGTGAGGCCGAAAAGGAACAGGTCTGGCAGGCGACGGCTACCTGGATCGCGGCGCGTTGACGCCTCATCCTTGGTCGGGTAGAATGCGCACACGGCTGTGTTACCCATTATAAATACGTAGAAATTCTTTCAGTATGTCTATTGTCGTCGATCAGCTACAAGCTTCGCCAGAGGCACAGATCGAGGTTCGCCCCGCGCGCATGGCCGACATTTACACTATTCTCGGGCTACACAGCGAGGCCTTTGCCGATAAATTTGGTGCTGCGTTCGGGCCGCGTGGCACCGAGCGTGGCATCGAGGCCATGGCTGAGGCTTGGCGGCGGCAGGGTAGCGGCGCGCTGCGCGGCATGCTGGTGGCCACAGCTGGTGGCGAGGTGATCGGCACGACCACGCTGCGCACCTGGGAGATGGGTGTCGACGATAGCTCGGCGGCGGAGATGGCCTTTCAGCGTGTGCTGGGCGTGTGGGGCGCGTTTCGCTCGATCTTTGCGCTTTCCCTGCTCGATCACCAGATCGCCCGCGACGAGGGCTATATCACCGATGTTGCCGTCCACAGCCAACACCGCCGACGTGGCGTGGCCCGCGCCCTGTTGGCCCGCGCCGAGGCCGAGGCGCGCGACCGACGCAAGCGCACGCTTGGCCTGTATGTCGCCGCCTCCAACCGTGGCGCGCGCATCCTATACCGCCAGCTTGGTTTTGCCGATGTGCGGATGCGGCATTCGTTCATGACCGCGCTGCTGCTCAAACGTTGGGGCTGGGTCTATATGCGCAAGCTGCTATGAGGCGGATAGCGTGGTACTTTTATTTTTTTGTCTCGGTTTTTGGCGTGGGAACGCCAAAAACCGAGACAATACTAGTTATTTTCCTTATCCGTTGCTGTCGGCGAAATCGAGCATGAACGCGGCCAGCGCACGCGCCCCGTCGGCATCCATCGCGTTGTAGAGCGAGGCGCGGATGCCGCCGACCGAGCGGTGCCCGGCCAGGCCGACCATGCCGTGCGCGAGCGCAGCGCTTGCAAACCGCTGCTCCAACGATTCGCTCGGCAGCCGAAAGGTCACGTTCATCAGCGAGCGGCTGTCCTGATCGGCGTGGCCACGGTAGAAGCCTTCCGACTGATCGATTGCCGCGTAGACAAGCCCAGCCTTTTCCTGGTTGCGGCGCTCCATTCCGGCTAAGCCACCCGCATCGCCAATCCAGCCCAGCACCAGATCAAGCACGTACACCGCAAACACCGGCGGCGTGTTGTACAGCGAATTGTTTTTGGCGAATGTGCTGTAGCGCAGCATGACCGGCAGATCACGCGGGGCCTCGCCAAGCCAATCCTCGCGCACAATCACGACAGTTGCACCGGCTGGCCCCAGGTTCTTTTGTGCGCCGGCATAGATCAGCGAAAAGCGGCCCGCGTCGATCGGGCGCGAACATATGTCGCTGGACATGTCGGCGACCAGCCGCCGCCCGCCGACTTCAGGGATATACTGATACTGCACGCCCTGAATCGTCTCGTTGGTCGTGTAGTGAACATAAGCCGGGTTCTCGCTCAGGTGCAACTGCTCGGGGCGCGGCACACGCCGGTAATCGCCGCCTGCTGTGCCGCCGGCGTCGCGCGCACGCCCAAAGCGCTGCGCCTCCTCCAGCGCCTTGTCCGACCACGCACCGCTCATGAGGTAATCGGCGGTTTGCTCGGCGGCCAACATGTTCATGGGCAGCATGGCGAATTGCGTGCTGGCCCCGCCCTGGAGAAACAGTACGCGGTAGCTAGATTCTAGGCCAAGCAGCGCCAGCATGCGGGCCTCGGCGCGCACATTGATCGCCTCGTACTCCTTGCTGCGGTGGCTCATCTCGATGATCGACATGCCGCGCCCCTGGTAGTCGAGTAGTTCGGCATGCACCTGTTCCAGCACAACGCGCGGTAATATCGCGGGGCCAGCATTAAAATTATAGGTGGTCATCTGCATATCCTTTCAACCGATTTGGCTCAGTATAGCAGAAGGCCGCCGTGGGGTGCGGCATACGATGGTTGCGCCGCCACCACGGCCACCGGATGCATCCAACGTCTGCTACGCCAAAACGCGCTGAAGCGCGTTCGAGCGAACAACGCGCTTCAGCGCGTTTTG
>JACMIM010000754.1 GCA_014381165.1 Roseiflexaceae bacterium | reverse complement strand
TGCGCGAGCTCATGCGCCAATACAGCGCGGGCGCGAACTTCTTGAGCACAACAAAAATACCATAATACAGCAGTGGAATCGGTCGCCCGGCTTCATCGACCTTGCCCACATCATGCAGCAGCGCGGCGCGCAGCACTGCCGGATCCTGGTGGCCGCCGCGCAGCAGTGTCAGGCAGACATCCAGGCAGTGGCGCTGGTCGAACGCAGCCATGCGCTCGAACAATGCCACTTCACGCGCATGCAGCAGTTGCCGCACCAGCGCGCGCTCGCTCGGCTCGATCCGCCCTGCCAGCGCGCGGCGGAGTTGGCGCAGTCGGTACATCATAGGGTCTTAGGCAGCGCAGCAGTGGAGCATTCGTCTTCTTTTCTCGGCGCTCGCTACGATCGTTGCGGATGGTGAGATTGCATTAGATCAGCGCGTCGATCTGCCTAGCTAGCTCGAAATCCTTGGCGGAAAGCCCACCGACATCGTGCGTGGTCATGGCCAGCGTCACGCGCGTGTAACGGATGTCGATGTCCGGGTGATGGCCTGCCGTCTCGGCAAGAAAGCCGACCTGTAGCACAAACGCGATCGCCGCCGGAAACGATGGCAGTGTGTAGGCCTTGCGAATCTCTTCGCCGCTACGCGACCAGTCGGCTAACCCGTCGAAGCTCGCCGCAACTTCGGCCTCGGTCAATCTTGTCGTCATCATACACTCCTTGAAAAACAACTGAATAGAAACGCAGACACAAAGACACGAAGGCTTTGTATCGTTCACAACCTTCGTGTCTTCGCGTCTCGGTGATTATTCGCAGTGGGGTTTAATCCAGATAGCCGCGTAACTTCTTGCCCAGATGTGGGTGGCGAAGCTTGCGCAGCGCGACCGCCTCGATCTGGCGAATGCGCTCGCGGGTGATGCCAAACTCGACGCCAACCTCTTCGAGTGTGCGGTAGCGGCCATCCTTCAGCCCGTAGCGCAGCTGAATAATTTTGCGTTCGCGCTCGGGCAGTTTGAGCAGCACTTCCTCGATCTGCTCGCGCAACATGGTCGCCGCCGCCGCCTCCGCTGGAGCCGAGATGCGGTCGTCCTCGATGAAATCACCCATGCGGCCCTCGCCCTCTTGCCCCACCGGCATCTCGAGCGAAAGCGGGTGCATCGAGGCCTCCAGCGTTCGCCGTACCTTACCGGCGTTTACACCCATCGAGAGGGCGATCTCCTCCGGCGTTGGCTCGCGCTGCATGGCCTGCTGCAGCTTGTGTGACGCCCGCTTGACCTGGCTGATCGCCTCGCCCATATGCACTGGCAGGCGAATCGTGCGGCTCTGGTCGGCGATCGCCCGCGTGATCGCCTGGCGAATCCACCAGGTAGCATAGGTCGAAAACTTATGCCCCTTGGTGTAGTCGAATTTCTCGACTGCGCGCATCAGGCCGATGTTGCCTTCCTGCACGAGATCCATCATCGTCAAGCCATAGGACGTATATTTTTTGGCGATCGAAACCACGAGCCGCAAATTCGCCTGAATCAGGTGCTGCCGCGCATCGGTACCACGCTCGACAATGCAACGGAGCTGGAACTCCTCCTGGCGGGTTGCATAGTCGCCGCATTCAAGCCGTACAATCGCGAAGTTACTGCTTTCCATAGCCTTGGCAAGCGTAACTTCCTGCGCTCCTGTAAGCAGTGCGACCTGCCCAATCTCCTGGAGATACATCCGCACCGGGTCGTCCAGTGCGATATCAGCTAGGTCGGGCAGTGCGGTCAGCGATTCGTCGTCGTCATGCGCACCATCGGCAAGCTCTGGCTCGATCTCGGCGGCAGATTCGACGACACGAATGCCTTCGGCTTGCAGCGCAGCATACAGTTGATCGACATCGGCGACTCGGTGTTCGGGTTGGGGCAGGGTTTCTAGAATGTCAGTGTAGGTGAGGAAGCCCTGATTGCGCGCGACGCCAAGCAGTTGCTCAACGATCTGTGCCCACTCCTCGGGCGTCGCAATTCCAATCGGGAGTGCGTCTTCAGTTGCATTAGTTAACATAGTACACGGCCTGTCGGTTTCCTTCGTGCGTGTGAACATGAACTTGTGAGGCTTTTCACATAAAAGCGCTCGTTTTTTGACAACAAGATGGGGCTGAATGCCGGCGCACTCAAAGCCCCGAGATGCTATTCTTCTGAAAAGGGACGCGAACTGGGCACCCCGCTTGTTCGAACGTTACTATAACATTTCAGATAGGTTAAAGTCAACCCTTTTCTCCACAAGATTGTCTACATCTTGTCCACAGCGGCTTCAGCATCGTTTATGCTATGTGTGTTCATCTTTCCACGCGCTTCATGCGTATTGTTATAGCAATGTGCAATAGTATTGGTCATACGCTTTACAATATAGTGTCCCTGCCGGAGTCGTAAAAAGGGGAGGTAGTTTTTTCGGGGGCTGCGCCCCAAACCCCCGCTTTGCGCTCACGCGCATGGGTACAACTCAAATAGGTATGCTATATGCCGCGTCGAAGCGATTCGGCCCCGCATCCCTGGCCCCTGAACCCTGCACCCAGCTATAGGAGCGAGGCGTATGCGATTCCAGGACATGGTTCAGCAGGCGGCGCAGCGCAACCAGAGCCTGCTGTGTGTTGGCCTCGACCCCGATCCGCAGCGTATTCCGGCGCAATTCGCGCGCGAGCGCGCCCCGCTGTATGCCTTCTGCATGGCGATCATGGAGGCAACTGCCGATCTCGTCTGCGCCTTCAAGCCAAACAGCGCGTTTTTTGAAGCGCTTGGCGCGCCCGGCTTCGAGATACTCCAACGGCTTGCCGAGGACGCCCCGCCAGACGTGCCGCTCATCCTCGACGCCAAGCGTGGCGATATTGGCTCGACCGCCGAAGCTTATGCACGCGCTGCTTTCGAGCAATTGGGCTATCACGCGGTCACGCTCAACCCCTATCTCGGCGGCGATGCGCTCGCGCCATTCCTGCGCTACGCCGATCGCGGCTGCATTGTGCTGTGCAAAACCTCGAACGCTGGTAGTGCCGATTTCCAAGATCTAGTGCTGGCAACGGGCGAGCCGCTGTATATGGAGGTGGCCCGCCGTGCGCGTGATCAATGGAATGCCAACAAGAATGTGGGGCTGGTCGTCGGCGCGACACATCCGCAGCAGCTTCGGGCGATTCGCGAGCGCTGCCCCGAGTTGCTGTTGCTGCTTCCGGGTATCGGCGCGCAAGGTGGCGATCTCGCGGCCGCAGTTGCCGCAGCGGTCGATATAGCTGGCGCAGGTATCATACTGAGTGCTTCGCGGAGTGTGCTATATGCTGCAAATGGCGGTGATGCGCTGCCTGCCGCACGACGCGAGGCAATGCATCTGCGTGCTGCAATCAACGCCGCACGCGGGGCCTAACAAGCGCGAAAGTACGCTATAATATTGATAGGAGTTACGCAAAGGAAATACCTCACAATTGTTTCGTTTTTGGTGCTTTGCACCAAACAACGAAACAAAAAAGATAGATGTTCCATGCTGCCGTAGGCTGAAGTCGCCAACTGCGTAAGTCCTAACTGACTGAATCTAGGCCGCTGTGCAGAAGTAGCGGCGTTTGTCTTGGGGACATGTGTATGGCAGAGAAGAAGGCTGGGCCTGGTTCAGTGGTGGCCGACAACCGCAAGGCTCGCTATGATTACGCAATCGAGGAAAGCTTCGAGGCTGGACTGGCGCTTACTGGCAGCGAGATCAAATCAGTGCGCAATGGCCGCCTCAATCTGCGCGGTGGCTACGCCCGGCTACAGAACGGCGAGGTTGTTTTGTATGATGTGCATATCTCACCATACGAACAATCGGGGGTTTACTTCAATCACGAACCCACCCGCGCGCGCAAGCTGCTGCTGAATCGGCGCGAAATCAGCCGTATCGCCGGACTGGTCGACCGTCAAGGGTACACGCTGGTGCCGCTGCGCGTGTACTTCAAGGGGCGGCTGGCCAAGCTCGAATTGGGCCTGGCTAAGGGCAAGAAGCACTATGACAAGCGCGAAGATATCGCCACGCGCGAGGCCAAACGCGATATCGACCGGGCCATGAAAACACGCCGCTTCGAATAGGTCATTTTTTGCCACGAAGGCACAGTGTTGCCCAAGCGCTTTCATTTCGCCTGCGGCGGGCAAGGAAATAACAAATAATTGTTTCGTTGTTTGGTGCAAGACACCAAACAACGAAACAAAAAGATAGATGTTCCAAGCTGCGTGCCTGCGTGGCAAACATCACACGTTCGCGGGCAGCGGGACTTCGATGGGTTCCTCGAAGCGGTAGCCAATGCCACGCACGGTGTGAATGAAAATTGGGTTCGATGGGTCGCGCTCGACCTTCTCGCGTAGCCAGCGAATATGCACATCGACCGTCCGGTGCGAACCGACAAAGCGCTCGCCCCAAACCTTTTCAAGCAGCACATCGCGGGAAAGCGCCACGCCAGCGTTGTACATCAGGCAGGTCAGCAGGTCGAATTCTTTGTGCGAAAGCGACAGCTCGCGATGTTCGTACCAGGCGCGTCGGCTTTCGCGGTCGAGCCGCAGCGGCCCAATGCACAGCACATCGGGAATGGTCGCCTGGGCCTGGCGTGCGCTCCAGCGCAGCAGCGCACGAATTCGCGCCAGCAGTTCGCCAAGGCTAAACGGTTTGACCAGGTAGTCGTTCGCCCCTAGCTCCAGCCCAGCAATAAGGTGCGATTCATCCTGCAATGCGGTCAACATGACAATTGGCACCGTTGCTTCCTGCGCCAAAATGCGGCAGATCGAAAAGCCATCTAGTCCGGGGAGCATCACGTCAAGCAGGATGAGATCTGGTTTTTGGCGGCGCGCGATATCGACACCGCTGATACCATCGCCGGTTGCTATGACCGAGTAGCCGGCTTGTTCAAGATTATATTGCAGGGTTTCTTGGAGGATTTGGTCGTCCTCCACAACAAGAATCGTTGCCATGACTCTACCCAGTTTAATCAGTCACCACACACGGAGTATAGACCTGCTTTGTTAAGCCTAAGTTATTGTGCCGTTAAAAAGGTTCGAACTTCCGCTGCCGCTAAAAGGCTTGGAAAGGTGCTGTACACTGGCTCCAACGCTACAAAACAAACAGAAAATCGTAATAAACCTGTTGCCATTCCGGTATAAAATTGCTTGACGCTCTCAAATCGCGGTCGGTATAATGTATCTAATATTAACTAGGTTAGGCGCAAGCCTCTAACCACTCTGCAACACCCCGCAACATCCCACGTTTGAGCATCACGCAATCGGGCCACGTATGCAGGACTATGGCAGTGAGGAATGTATGAGCGCAATTCCGAGTGGAATGTCTCGAGCCGTCCGTGGAACCAGTAATCCGCTTGACCTTGTGGAGCAACGGCTGCACAATGCTATCTTTGGCCAAGATCGTGCGATCGAGTCGCTGATTCGCGTGCTGAATCGGGCGCGCTACGGCTTTGCAGCAGGGAGCACCCGCCGCCCACGCGCCACCTTGCTGTTCCTGGGACCAACTGGGGTGGGCAAAACTGAAACTGCTCGCCGGATCGCAGCGTTGTTGCGGCCAGATGGTGAAGCCTTTCTCAAGATCGATTGTTCGCTGTTCAGCCAGGGCCACGAAGTTTCTGCACTGGTTGGTGCGCCGCCATCCTATGTTGGGCGCGACCAGAAGCCACTGCTCAACCCGGATATCATCGAGCAGGAAAACAGTGTCATCCTATTCGATGAGATCGAGAAGGGCCAACCGGAGCTTTGGAATCTGCTGCTGCAAATCATGGAAGATGGCGAGATTCTGCTGCTGAACGGTGGTCGGCGCGTTTCTTTTCAGAACAGCATCGTTATTTTGACGACCAATGTCGGTGCAAAAGAGATGGTCGATTTTCTGGATCGCCGCACTATTGGCTTCCGCACAGCCAACAAGGATGTCGAGGCTACTGGCCAGCAGATTTTTCAGATCGGTCTCGAGGCGTTGCAACGAGTCTTTCAGCCAGAGTGGATCAACCGGCTTGACGAGATCATTGCCTTCAGGCCACTTTCAAGCGAAACACTCGGCGCGGTCTTCGATCGTATGATCGATGAGGCCAACGAACAGTATGCTCGCCACGGCGTGCAGATCGAGTTGACGGCGGCAGCCAAAGATTATGTGCTGCACAAGGGCTTTGACCCGCGCTTTGGCGCGCGCCCATTGCGCCAGCAGCTGCTCAAGCAAGTCGAGGCTCCGCTCGCCGATCTTATGGCATCAGGCGGTATTCCCGAAGGCAGCCGGGTGGTCGTCGGTTACACCGGCGTCGACGAGCACGCCAAAGCACTAGAATTCTTCTACCGTGAAGCACCGGAGCTGATCACACAGGCCCAGGAGCTTCGCGCCTCTGAGGTTGGTCGTAGTGGCAGCAGCAGCGGCGAAACGCCACAGCAACCCAGCGTTGGTCTATCTGCTGACCGTGGCTATGTCAACGAGGCCAGCGCAGCGCCGCTTGGGCGTGGGCCGCGCTTGGTGCCAGGCCGCCGCAATACCGGCAACGATCGTAGCTAGCCTGAACCACGCAGACGCCCGACGACCAGCTATGCTGTCGTCGGGCGTCTTTTGTTTCGTAGCACCCCTGGTGCGGGTTAGAGTTTAAGCAACCCTGCCACCCCAAGCTCCTCGACACTTGCGGCCGCTACTTTCGCGGCGGCGTGAGCTGCTGCGAGTGGTGTCTTGCCCCTATGTAGCCCACAAAACAGCGTTGCGGCGAATACATCGCCAGCACCAGTGGGGTCGCGTTCGATAACTGGGGTTGCTGCGATCTCGACAGCCTGCCCATCCAAAAACAGGGTCGCCCCCCCAGCCCCTCGCGTGAGCGCTACAATCGCGCAGTGCGTAGCATACGCTTGTACAAGTGCTTCGTCGCCCTGAACATCCTCGATACTGATCACCAGCGCATCGATCTGGGCCAGCTGCGCGGGTGTTGGCAACCACGGCCTGTAGGTAATGTGTGTAGGTAGCGGCGCTGTCCAGCGGCGCATCCAGCCTTGTGGGGTTACGCCGATCAGCGCACCGGGGAATGCGTCAAGCAACGATTCGGCGATTTCCTGAATCACCGGGCCGAAGTGGACAATCGGCGCATTCCGCCATTGCTCAGGAACATCAGCCAAAACTATTGCTGCCGCCGCACTGTGGAGCAGCTGCGTTCGACCAGTGGCGGTGTAGTGATTCTCGAAGGTTGGCGGTGTAGCCGCGTTCGTCCAGGCCAGCTGAATGGCTACGGGCCACGTATCTGGTAGTTCGCTACGCGCCGAAACGATGCCGACCTGGAGTTGTTGTTGGTGTGCAGCCAAGCCCGCATACAGCGCGGTTCCACCCGGCTGGCTGCCTCCAGTGTTGAGCAGATCGCGCGTGAGATGGCCGAGTAAAAGATAATCGATCATGACGTATTACCAAAAAAGCGCAGAGGATTTTTTCAGGGGCTGCGCCCCAAGCCCCGCTTTGCGCTTCGCGCGTTCGGGACTCAAAAAGGAAATAACAAATAACTGTTTCGTTGTGTAGTGCAAAGCAACTAACAACGAAACAAAAAGATTGACTACAGTACAGTAAACTTGTTCGACTGTGTCGCTTGATACGGCACGTGCCGGAACTGGTAT
>JACMIM010000091.1 GCA_014381165.1 Roseiflexaceae bacterium | reverse complement strand
GATATACAATTCCTGCGCGGTAGCACTCGGCTCGACCGTGGCGCTCGGCTCGACCGTGGCGCTCGGCTCGACCGTGGGGGCGCTGGTCGCCGCCGGGGGCGCTGTTGCAACAGCCGGCGCGGGTGTTGGCGTGGGCGCTATGGTTGCCGACACCACGGTAGATACTACGGTAGCCACTAGCGTTGGCGCAGAGGTCGGCACTGGTGGTACGTCGGTACTCGTGGCGACACCAGTTGCGACGACGGTTGGCAGTAGCTGAAATGCGACATTGCTTCCCCCGTTGTTCGCGCCAAATAAGTTGGCCACAAGCAACGCCATACCAACAGACACCGCACACATAATCAGGACAAGAGCGATTGTGGGCAGACGCATGTGTTTTCTTCCTCGCGGTAGCTGTAAATAGTTAATCATGGTCAGGTAGAAAAAAGCACTGCGGAGAAGCTAGCTTCTCCGCAGTGCGCTTTGAAACCTACTCCGTGCCAACCAGCGGCAGTATCACCCGATAGGTATTTTCAACCACCGATCCATCCGTCACCACGATTTGTACTTCATCAGCGACACTTGCCAGCCCCTGGTTGTCGGTCACAACCAGGCTGAAGGTCAGTACGGTCGGCTGGTCGGGGGCCACAAAGCTCAACTGGGCACTGGTGTCGCCGCTCAGTGTCACTGCTAGGCCGCCGGTTTGTTGCCAGCGGTACCCCAGAATGCTACCATCTGCGTCGCTGCCGCTGCCGTTCAAGCTAACATTCGCGCTTATGCGTACTGTTTGGTCGCTGCCCGCGTTCGCCGTTGGCACCTGATTGTTCGGCGTTGGCGAGTCGGTAACCGTGATGAAAACTTTGTCTGTCCCGATCATCCCGCCTGGATCACTTACCGTGAGTGTGAACTCGTAGGTGCCGATGCTGGTGGGTGTGAAGCTGCGGCTGCTACCGTCGCCGTTTAGCGCCGCTGCCGGCCCGCCGGTTTGCTGCCAGCTGAACGTCAACGGGTCGCCATCGGCGTCGCTGCCCGTGCCATTGATCGTAATCGGCGTGCCAATCACCACCGTCTGGTCGTCGCCAGCGTTGGCTGTTGGTGCGGCTATTGACGTAGCGCTCTTGACGTTGCGCACGATCACCACCACATCCTGGTAGTCGAAGCCGCTGATATGCTCCTCGAACGCGACCACATAGGCGTTCGGCACCGTGGTTCCACTGGCGTTCTTCAACGGGTAGACGCGCACATGGTGCGGAATAGCGCCGCTAAAGCTATTCAGTGCGTCCTCGCCGAACAGCTCACGGTTGTCGAAGAACGGCCAGACCGAGTAGAAGCCGAAGCTGCTGGTGCCTGGGTCGAAATCGAGCACCGAGCCGGTGTTGAGCACCGGGTTGAGCCGTTGCCCATTCGATTTGGGGTCGTTCGACACGCTAAACAGTTCGTTCTTGGCTGCCGCGTTCCCCGAGGTGTACCAGCCGAAGCGCAGCACTGGGTTGTTATTGGTTGGGCCGAAGACCGCTAGCGGCTCGATCAGCACCGGGCTGGCGTTGTCGAAGCGCTTGAACTGCTGGAAGTCAACTTCGTCGCCCAGCAGTGGCGCACGCTGCTTGGCCGTGTCGCTGTTGATCAGGTTGTTCTTCGGGTTGTCATCGCTGACATTGACCGGGATCTGGTAGGTGTCGAGAATCCACTGCAGCGATGGCTCATTTGTGCCGCCGTTGCCAAGGGTAGCCAAGCCGCGCAGCGCTATCTCGGTTGTACCCATTACTGGGTCATTGCTCTTAACCTGGAGCACCGCGTCCTTTGGCCCGGCCTGATCCGCACCAGTGCCGGTTGCCTTCATTGCCACCTGCACCGGTGCTGAAGCGCCCGCCGCCAGGCTGGTTGGCTTGGTGCCAACGATCTGGAACTGAGTAGGGTTGGCACCAATGATCGAGATACTGCTGATCGTCAGCGGCGCAGTGCCAGAGTTGCGAATGGTCACTGTTTCCGTGCGGCCAGCGTTACCATCTTGTGTGTCATTGGTCACGATCCGATTGGGCGTGACCTCGATCTGCGGAACCGAGCCGCCTAGTGGTCGCAGCAGGTTGATGCGGCTGACCGAACCTAGCTCGACCACATACACATCGCCAGTCGCCGGGTTCTCGGCGAGATCGATCGGGTTGTTCGTGCCCGTCAGGCCTGGCAAACCTACTTGCGCATCGACAATATCGTTGTTTGGGCCACCAGGCGTCAGCACGATAATGTCATCGTTCAGGCTGTAACGCACCACCAGCAACTTACCCTTGAGGCTGCCACCGAAAGCATTGCTGCGGTACTCGATCGCGCCATTGGGCGACACGTGCTGGCCGAAATCATAGGCCGCGCCGCGATAGTTCGGGTCGGGCTGCGTGCCAACTGGGTATTGCGCAACCTCGACTGGATCGACGCTGCCGGTTGGGTTGCCACCGTTCAATATCCACTCGCAGCGCAATGGATTGGGGTGGCCATAGTAGCCGCCCGGTAGCACGCGAAACAAAAAGTCATTCTGATCAGGAACGTTGGTCAGGCCAGGCACGTTGGTTGGGTTCGTATAGGCCGCGCCGTTGATGCGATTGTTGCAGGCTGCTGGCAACTGAGCCGGAATGGCCGGTGTGTTGCCACCGGCAGCAGAGCCGTTGGTGGGCGTGTACAGGCTGCCATTCGTGTGCCAAACCAGATCGTAGGCATTGCGCACACCAGTGGCGTAGATTTTAACCTGCGCATTAGCCGCGAATGGATTGTAGCTGCCGCCTTCTTCCGTCTTGACATCCAGTGGTGGGCTGGAAATAGCCCCGGTGTCGATCTGGAGTACTGCGGCACTCAGCAGGCGCTCGGGGCGCTGGCCCCAGGCACCATCGCGCTCGCCCATGGCGCTGTTGCTGCCAATCGGAACGTACAGCTTGCCATCTGGCCCAAACGCCAGGCTGTTGACCATGTGGTCTTTGGCAGAATGCGGCAGGTTGATCACGTAATCTTGCTTGGTTGCGAGGTTGGGGCCGCTCAACCGGCTGATCTTGCCCGTCCAGTCGGGAGCGCCATTCTGCACATATTCACCGTTATGCGAAACCCATAGTAGAAGATTGCCGGCGCTCGCCGCCGGGTCGAAGGCCATGCCAATGATCGCGCGGCTGCCACCCTCGCTGGTTCGCACCGTGGTGATAATCTGCGGGTTAATCAATGTGCCATCGGACGGCTTGATGTCGTAGCGCGTGATCGTGCCGAGCAGCGATGCCACATACACCTTGCCGTCGGGGCCAAGCAGCAGGCTGCTGAACAGATCGTTGGTTGGGTTGGAGGCAACATTCCTTGTTTTGGTAAAGGCAATGCTATTGCCGCCACCGCTTGGCCCACCGCCAGTTCCGGTGGTGAAGGTGCTCGAGAAGGGCAGGAAGCTTGTGTTATTTGTGCCAGCTTTCACGCCATCGGTAACGTCGAAGCGATACGGTGTGTTTGGGTCGAGCACACCGCTCGGCGTGAGCGTGATGATATCGCCGCCGCCAGAGGTGTTCACGCCCGCTGGCACAACCACGCCGGTGTTCAGGTTCATCAGCCGCACAGTGTCCGCGTTTACGGTGGCGCTATTGATACTGCCACCTGTCACCGCTACGTTGGCGGCTATACCAGTGTTACGCAGCACATTGGTTGCGTTGTTCGCGGGGGTGACATTTGTGACGGAGGGCCGCGTCGATGCGCTGGCGATGTCGACATAGTTGATCTTGGTATTGGTGCCACCGGTAGCGTCGATCGTCAACTTGCCGTCGCTGACTGTCACGCGCACGGCGGCGGTCGCGTGGTGTGTGAATGTGCCATTGCCACCACTCGGGCTAAACTGGCTGATCGCCGTCACACCCTCGACACGAATACTGTGGAAGTCGGTGGAGGCAGGTATTTCGGAGTCGCCCGCCGCCACGGTAACATCGTAGCTGCCGTTGGGTAACGCAAGCTCCCACGAACCCAGCGCACTTGGCATTTGCATGTGGATCAGCGTATCCAAGCGCTGATCGGCCACATTCTTGTTACGATCCCGCCCCCAGCTGCTCAGGTCGCGCGGCGTGTCTGTGCTGGGCGCAACCCAGCCATAATTCAAGCTGCTACTACCTTGATCGGCTGCAGCACGCAGGCCGTAGCCCTCGCCCGAGTCGCGCAAGTAGCCCGCCGGAACTGCTGCTGCTAGCGTTTGAAAGTTAATCTTGATATCTACGCCAGCGGCGCGCACAGATGGAATAGCTACGACCCCAAAAAGCAGGCTGGCTAGCAGCACTACCAACATCGTTCGGGCTGGCCTCAATTGACGCACTTGCATAAATATTCCTAATAAGAACGAGGTACACACAAGAACAGCGGCTGTGGGCCGTAAACAGCCTCGTTTCGATCCCACAGCCATAGACGGTTTTTCGATTGAGATAGCTCTATTGTAGGGAAAACTAATGATTCCGCAGTGAACTGTTTCAGCGATACGTATAACAATATTGTCAGAAGCCGCTTCGATACGAGCCGGTTGACTTCTCCAACACCTTCGCCAAACGGGCTAAAAAGGTACGGCTCTGATCGTGCTAGTACGAGTGACGACACTCACATAACGGAGCAACGACAAAAGCTGCGCTTGCTATTCAACTCGTCGTTGAGACAGGGACATTACAGAGAAGGCAATGATTTCGCAGTGAACTGTGCGGCAATCGGCATAACAATGTTGTCAGAATTCGCCTCAGTACGAGCCGAACCGCTTTCCCACCTGCCGTTTGCAGCCACCATATTCGAACGAGTTTCGCACGATCATGCGTCCGCTCATGTCGGCGGTCACGAATGATAACTAAATGTTCAAGCAAGATTTGTAGAAACAGCTGTATCTGCTTGTATAATTTAGATCAACTGACACATTTTTACGATAGCGCAGTACTACTGGAGGCTTTTGCTTATGCCTGCCGCTCCTCGCTCAATTGTGCGTACATCACCTTCTACGGCGCAACGTAGGTTGCCAACGCGCTGGTTGCTTTTGAGCGCAAGCTTGTTTATGCTGCTGGGCGTTGCACTTACAGCACCGGCGACACCTACCACAGCGGCAACCGCACTGTTTAGCTGGAATACTGTGGCACCCTCGCCGATCGAGCGGTTCGAAGCGCAGGGGCTTATGGTCAACGGCAAGCTGTATGTGTTTGGCGGGTTCTACAACAACGCCATCCAGGCAACGGTTCGTTCAGATGTGTATGACCCGAGTTCGAATACCTGGACGCGCATTGCAGATATGCCCGAGCCGTTGACACACGCCGGCCAAGCATCCGATGGAAATACCATCTATATTGTCGGGGGATACGTCGGCGACAGCCCTGGCCCCTCCACCGACCACGTTTGGAAATACGATATTGCTACCAATACATGGAGCGCCGGCCCATCGCTGCTTGCGCCGCGTGGTGGTGGTGCGGCGGTGCGCGTAGGCCGATCGCTACATTTTATCGGTGGTGCCACGCGCGATGGCAACTCGAAGACGGCGATCGATCGCGATGATCACATGGTGCTTGCCCTCGACGGCAGCACGAGCTGGTCGACCGCTGCGGCGCTGCCGAACCCACGCAATCATCTTGCTGGCGTTGCACTCAATAACAAGATTTATCTGATTGGCGGCCAGCAAGGCGAACTCGAGGGCACGGAAAACCAGCAGGATGTCGATGTCTACGACCCAGCAACGAATGCCTGGTCGCAGGTAGCTGGTCTGCCCACCCCGCGCGGCCACATCAGCGCATCGACATTCGTAATGAGCGACCGCATCCTCGTGATCGGCGGTTCGGTCAACGATGGATCGAGCGGCGATGCATCTAGGGATGTCTCGCTGTATGATCCGCAGGAGAATGTTTGGCTTGCTTTGCCTCCGCTTCCAGCTGGGCGCAAAACACCAGTAGCTGGCGGGGTTGATACGCGCATCGTTGTTGCAACTGGCAACGAGGGCGCGCCCACTACAACGACGTGGGTGGGCGCACTTCACACGACCTGGGAGAAGGCGGCTGCAGCACCCACCGCCCTTGGCGAGGTGGCCGGAGGACGTGTTGGCAACAAACTTTACTTCGTGGGCGAGGGCGATAGCGCAACCCTAGCTTACAACTTGTCTGACAATACTTGGAACAGTGCCGCACAGTTGAGTCAGCGCCCGCTCGCTGGCAATCATCACGCTGCTGAGGTGATCGATGGGAAGCTGTACCTGTTTGGCGGCCTTGGCAGTGGCGCGGGCAAGGTGCAAATTTATAACCCCGCAACCGATACCTGGACACTTGGCACCGACATGCCATTTGCCGCAGGGTCGAGTGCATCGTCGCTGATCAATGGCCAGGTGTATGTGGCAGGCGGTATCATCGGCAACCAGACCACGAATCGGGTTGCGAAATACGATCCACGCAGCAACAGCTGGACGCCGCTCGCGCCCATGCCGCAAGGCCGTAACCACGCCGCGAGCAGCACCGATGGATCGAACCTGTATGTCTTTGGCGGGCGTGGCGCTGGCAGCGGCGACAATAACAGTGTTGCCAATGGCTTCGACACGCTGCAAATCTACGACCCCGCTAGCAACACCTGGCAGTCAAGCCTTGATACGAGTTCTACGCTGGCAGTGCTGCCGCAGGCGCGAGGCGGCATGGGCAAGGCCGTGTATCACGATGGCGAGTTTTACATCATCGGTGGGGAAACGTTAACCGGCGCGGGCGCAACAGCCGAAGGCGTCTACGACCGGGTAGATATTTACAACCCGCAAACCAATCTTTGGCGCCTTGGCACACCACTACCTACTGCCCGCCACGGCATCTTCCCGCTCGCCATCGCTGGACGTATCTATGTTGCTGGCGGTGGCATTCGCGCGGGCGGCTCCAGTTCCTCGTTGCTGGAGATATACAATGCCGGGGCGCTGGTGGCACCGCCAGATAATGACGTGACTCAACCAGTAGCACCAGGCACCGAGCGCCTCTATCTACCATTTATGGAAAAAGGGGCGGACACAAGCCCCGAAGCCGCTCCCCCACCAACGGCCACGCCGACGCTTGAAACAACGGCGGTGCCAGGGCAACCAACCACCACGCCAACGGCCACCGCGCCGCCAACCAGTGATGCAACGACTACGGCGACGACCACTGCTGTGCTGGCAACGGCGACTGCGACCGCCACGGCAACCCCGACGGCAACCCCGACGGCAACCGCAACACCAACCAACCCCGGCAATTTCACGACCATCACATGGAGTGCTATCGCGTCGCAGCCGCAGGGTAACTCCGAAGCTCAAAGCGCCGTAGTTGGCGGCAAGCTTTACAGCTTCAGCGGCTTTGCCCCCTGCTGCACGCCAACGCGGCGCGCCTATGTGTACGATCCAGCGATCAATAAGTGGACGAGGATTGCTGATATGCCCTGGGGCGTCACACACGCTGGCATAACGACCGACGGAACGAACATCTATTACGCCGGCGGCTACCGTGAGACAGACGATGGGCGAGGCCAAATGTTTGGCACGCGCGAGGTGTGGCGCTACAACGTTGCTACGGATACCTATACGCCCATGCCGAAGCTACCAATCGAGCGTGCTGCAGGTGTGCTGGCGCTAGTCGGGCGCAACCTGCATTATTTCGGCGGCACCAACAAGGCGCGCACAGTGGATGTTGGCGACCACTATGTGCTGTCGCTTGATGGCGGCACCGCGTGGACAATTGCGGCACCGCTGCCGAACCCGCGCCATCACATGGGCGGTGTTGTGCTCGACGGGCAGATTTACGCCATTGGTGGCCAGCACAAACACGATGGCGGACTCGTGCCGCAGAACTCGGTGCATCGCTACGATCCCGCAACGAACGTATGGACTGAACTTGCTAGCCTGGCGATCCCGCGCAACCATATAACCAATTCTACGGTGGTGTACGGCGGGCGCGTCATCGTTTTTGGTGGCCAGCGTCAGGGTAGAAACAATGATGCGCTCGACAATGTCAGCGCCTACGATCCGCAGACCAACACCTGGGCTGAGCTTACACCGCTGCCGAAACCGCTACACTCCGCTATCGCCGCAGAGATAAACGGTGTGTTCTACTTCTCGACCGGTGGGCCATCCGCAGGGTACAAGGGTGTTCCAGGCTGGGGCGCGGGCGGCACAGCGAACGTCGCTGCGCGCTTTGCGTATCGGCCCGATGCTGCCATATCGCTGTTCATTTGTCAGTAGGTGCGCCAAACTTGCGTTAATCGAACACCGTAGAACTGCGTATGCACCAATCCTTCCTGTGCCATTTGCCCCCAGGGTCAAATGGCACAGGAAGGATTTTTATGTCAGCCCACGGCTACATCTGTAATAGTGACGGCTGTGTATTTGCGTATCTGACAGAATAGTTATGTTATCGCTGCCTTAATCATAGCAGCCATTGCTCTAACCCAATACACATAGACAAAACCATGTACGCGTTCAAAGCTTTCTCCGCTCTACTGATCTGTACTCATAAAGCCCTTAAAGCGGTTGCCGCAGCTACTGTCGCTTATCCATGTGCTTGTTGAAAGGAGCCGCTCGTGTAAAAAGACCTGGCCAGGAAAATCAGTACCTAAACAAACTGTAATTGAATATTGACCGGAATACGGAGTACTATAAGCAAGCCTGAGTCGGAAGCAGAAAGCGACATGACACGTAGCAGTAACAATCGCTGCTGGTACAAACCGCTTTACACGTCCTAGATAATACTACGAGTGATATATGAGCAACGTCGTGGCCCCAAGACTGCAAGCGCCTCAAGTATCAACCAGCGCCGTTGCTGGGAAGAAGATTGCCTACCTCATGTCGCGGTTCCCCAAAATCTCCGAGACATTTATTCTCTACGAGATTCTGGAGCTACAGCGGCTAGGCATGCAGGTAGAGATCTTCCCGCTCCTGCGCGAGACAGCGCCCGTGATGCACAGCGAGGCGCGCGCACTTGTCGAGCGTGCGCACTATACCAACATCTTGACGAAAGAAGTGCTTCAGGCGCAGCGTTATTGGCTCCGCCGCCAGCCAGCAGCGTATCTCCACGCCTGGGTTCAGGCAATTCGTGGTAATGCTAGCTCACCTAAGTCGCTTTCGCGCGCGCTGGTGGTCGTGCCGCAAGCGGCGCTGTTTGCTCAACGCATGGTCGAGCTTGGTGTCAGCCACCTTCACGCGCACTGGGCCACGCACCCGGCACTTGCCGCGTATGTTGTCGGCCTGCTCACGGGCCTGCCTTACAGTTTTACAGCCCACGCCGACGATATCTATGTCGAACGCCCAATGCTCGACGAGAAGATTCGGCGCGCGCACTTTGTTGTCACGATCTCTGAGTACAACAAGCGCTTTCTGAGCGAGCTGTACGGCGAGGCGGCGGCCAGTAAAATTGCCGTGGTGCATTGCGGTGTCGATTCCTCGATCTTTACGCCCCGCGCGCCCGCTCCTTCAAACAGTCTTTTCACGATCGTGTGCGTGGCACGTTTGGAGCAGAAGAAGGGCCACACCTATCTGGTCGAGGCGTGTGCGCAGCTCAAGGCGCAGGGGCTATCCTTCCGCTGCATGCTTGTCGGCGATGGTGAGGAGCGCCCGCAGATCGAGAGCCAGATCAAGCGGCTGGGCCTGGAAGATACAGTCATCTTGTTGGGGCAGCAACCCCGTAGCCGCGTGGCTGAGTTACTAGCCGAGGCCGATGTGATGGTACTGCCAAGCGTGACAACGGCTAAAGGCCGCCAGGAAGGTATTCCGGTCGCATTGATGGAAGCGCTGGCAACCGAGTTGCCAGTGGTCGCTAGTGCGATCTCGGGCATTCCCGAGCTTGTAGAAGATGGACACACTGGCCTGCTGGTGCCAGAGCGCGATCCAACTGCGCTTGCCACGGCGCTCGCCCGGCTGCACAGCAACCCTGAATTGGGTCGCAGGCTTGGTGCCGCTGGTCGGATAAAGGTTCAGCGCGAATTCGATCTCCAGCGTAACACCGCTACGCTTCATCATATGTTCACTCACGACTGGGGCAACATTCATCATAGCTTGGCCCAGCCAGCACGCTATCTCGCCTGACGCATCACTCAAGACACTGCTTGAAGGGTTTATCTTATGCAACGCACAACAAATTGGTGGCTGTTCTGGAGTGCGGCGAGCTTCATCATCTATACCTACATTGGCTTTCCGCTCATACTAGCGCTACGCGGGCTGCTACAGCCCAAGCCATTTAAGCGTGGCCAAGAAACACCGCTGGTCAGCCTGATCATCGTGGCCTTTAACGAAGCACCCGTTATTATCAAAAAGCTCGACAACGCATGCGCACTTGATTATCCCCGTGACCGGCTAGAGATAATCGTGGCTTCCGACGGCTCAGATGATGGAATGAACGAGCTTGTGGCTGCCTATGACGCACCCCAAATTCGGCTGTTGGTGCTGCCGCGCCAGGGCAAGAACCGCAGCCTAAACGCTGCCGTCGCTGCGGCGCAGGGCGAAATTCTGGTCTTTAGCGACGCCGACAGTATGCTTGCGCCCGACGCGCTGCGCCACCTCGTCGCGCCATTCGCCGATCCTGCGATAGGCGGCGTGGGCGGCAACTTCTGCTACGCCACCAATGCCAACGAAGGCACCGGCGAGCAAGCGTACTGGAATATCGACCGCGTACTGAAGCAACTGCAAAGCCGCGCTGAGAATATGACATCGGCGACAGGACAAATTTACGCAATACGGCGTGCGCTGTTCAAACCAGTGCCCATGTCGGTAACAGATGATTTCTACACATCAGTACAGGTTGTCAGCGCGCATCGTCGGCTCGTGTTTGAGCCGCTCGCGGTGGCACGCGGCCCAGTTGCTGCGTCGTCTAACGCCGAATTCCATCGTAAGGTGCGCGTGATGACGCGCGGGCTGAATGGCGTGCGCTTATCGAGCCACTTGCTCAACCCTTTTCAGTATGGCTTTTTCGCTATTCAGCTGCTGTCGCATAAGGTGTTACGTCGGCTTATGGCTATCCCACTGTTCATGCTAGCGGCGACGGCACCACTTCTGTGGGCGCGCGGACGCTTCTACCGCATCGCCACGCTGCTACAGTTTGGCTTGCACGGTGCTGCGCTTGTTGGGCTCCTCGCACGAGAAACACGGATTGGCAAGCTGAAGATATTCAGTCTGCCCTTTTTCTTTGATATGGTTAACATTGCTTCGCTGGTTGCGGCAACCAATGTGCTACGAGGCAAACGCCAGGATGTCTGGGTGACGCAGCGGGCTGCAGTCGAGGATGTCGCAGCAAATCAAAGCCAGAATGGACAAGGCTTGCATCGACAGTAGAGCGTAAAGTGGGGGGTTGGGGCTGCGCCCCTAAGAAAAATCCCCTTTCCTTTTACGGATTCATAACAATTGCGGTAGATGAACTATATCAGTTCTGGTGTTTACTGAGTATAGAGGAGGATGATCATGTTAGATTTGAATGCTTTTTTGAAGGCTTTGCTTCGTAATTGGTGGCTGATTCTGCTGGCGGTAGTGACTACCACTGCGAGTACAGCTTACTTCGTGTCGCAGCAGCCGCCAAACTACCGTGCGGAATCAACGATCGAATTAGTGCCAAGCCCGGCACTCAGCGAGAATCAGGCAATCAGCATTCTAAGTGTACTCAACAACAAACGCACAACGATCAACACCTATGCCCGCAAGGCAACCAGCAGCACCATGGCGGAGCAAGTCGCACAAATACTCAATGTGCCGCTCGCCGTTGTCACTGGGGCCAACATTACCTCGGTTGTGCCGCCCGACACGCTGTTGATTGAAATCCGGGCGGAAGCGACCGATCCGAAACTGGCCGCCGATATTAGTAATACGGTGTCGAAGCAATTGATCTCCCAGGCGCTCCACAAGGTGATGAAGATCAATATCATCGACGTAGCGACCCCGCCGTTGACACCGTTCGAGCCGCAGCCGGCCCGTATCATTACCCTCAGTGCCCTTTTCGGTGTCGTGCTGGGTATTGCCTTTGCGGTGCTCGAATACTTGTTCCAGGGTTAGTTGAGCCGACGTAAACCCAAGGTAGTCGAGCCACTGCCAGAAGGCGAACCTGCCTAACATTTTCTCAATGCTCTACTCCTGCCGTGGCACAGACTTGTTTGTAACGCTAAGGTGAGAAATTATGATCGGAGAGGGATATGCTTCAACAAGAACTTAATGTGAACCTGTTTGGACAGCGCTTTCACGATCTACGTAAGAGCCAGTCAGGCGTTCCTGACATCGCTGTCTCAATACCAGTGAATGCCAAAGCTGATCTAAGCAACGTGCTGCAGCTGTTGAAAGATCTTACGCGCTACAATGGGCCATACAGCCTTGAAGTGATTCTCGTTATCAATAACTTTCCGCCCGCTGAACCGCCCGCATATATCCCTCGATTCGAAGAACAGGGAATTTGTGTGACGGCTATCCCTAGCGTAAAAAAACCTGGGATGGCTATTCCGATCACCGCACGTATGCATGGCGTGGCCGTTGCAAGCTGCGATCCGGTCGTCAGCTTTGACGCTGATTGCCGGATACCGCATCCCACAGAGCTCATAAACTGGTATGTCGAGCGATTTAAAGCCGGCGCTGCATTGGCCTACACCTATGTCGGACACTATGACATTCATTCTGGCTTTTCTGTTATGGCCAGGCTCGCCATTCACCACTTGTCGCGTTGGGTAAAACGTGTGGCGTTTGGCGTGCCGGTTACGCGTGGTAGCAACTTTGCTGTTCGCAAGTCGTTTGTTATCCCCCTGTATAACGAGGGCTACTTGGCAGACGACATCATTGTGGGGCCGGTTGTCAAGCAAAAGCGAGGGAAGATATATTATTCAGGGGCGAAGAAGCTGCGCGTACTTACTTCCGGGCGCTACGTTCGCGAGAACTGGCCCCAGCTTGTGCGCTACCTGTGGTATCGTATGCGCTATAACCTCAGAACTATTCCCGTGAGATCAGACGCTGCCAAACACACTCGACGCCCTTAGATTACACTAGGCTCTGTCTGACAACCTGGAAGCACGTATGGTATAGTTCGTAGTTCACACTTATTGTCAACTAGAAAGTACCTGCTCGTGCGTCGCTACGAACTAACTGATACTCAATTTGAACTGCTCAAGCCGTATCTACCGCCTTCGGGAATGCCCGGTCACCCGTGGGCAGAGCATCGACCAATACTCAACGGCATCTTCTGGAAGTTACGCACCGGCGCTCCGTGGCGTGATGTTCCCGAGCGCTATGGCCCCTGGCAAACACGCTATGACCGTTTTGTCTGGTGGCGTCGTGATGGAAGTTGGAACAGGATGCTTGAAGCGCTGCAGATTGTGCTTGATGCCAATGGCAAGCTTGACTGGGAGCAGTGGAACATCGATGGAACCAGCATTCGTGCTACACGCGCTGCGGCAGGAGCACGCGCTGATGGGCAAGACGATGATGAACCCGCTGACCACGCGCTTGGTCGAGCAGTCGGCGGATTCTCAACCAAACTGCACCTCATCAGTGATGGAAACGGCCTGCCTCTCAATGCAACGCTGACCAAAGGACAAGCACATGAATCAACCCAATTCGAAGCTACTGTCGAACCGATTGTAATTAAGAGACGTCGTACCAATCGTATTCGTCGCCACCCGAAACGGCTTGCTGGTGATCGTGCCTAT
>JACMIM010000753.1 GCA_014381165.1 Roseiflexaceae bacterium | reverse complement strand
CGATACGACGTTTCCCAAACAAGGACGCGCTTCGGTTGGTGTTGGACGACAGTATTGTGGTGCATTGGGCAAAGTCGCGAATTGCCAGACGTTGGTGACAGCAGAGTACATTGCTGATGATGCAACAACACAAACGCCGCTCCACTGGCCCGTGACTGGTCGCCTGTTTGTGCCTGCCGACTGGCTTGACGACCAGGAGCGTCGGCAACGTGCGCGTATTCCTACTGCTGTAAAAGCGCAAACCAAACACGACCTCGCACTCGCGGTGATTGATCAGGCACGGGCGTGGCACGTGCCATTTCGTATGGTACTCGCCGACGCTGGGTATGGGCGCGTCGCAAGCTTTATCAAAGGGTTAGAAGCACGCAACCTTACCTATGTGTGTGGGGTTGATACAGCGTTTGGTGTGCGGCAGCCCGATGAGGTTAAGACAACACCAGGCACGACACCGCTGGCAACTGGCAAAGGCGGACGCCCGCGGAAAGCGCATCCGGCACCTTTATATGTGGCATACGCTGTCCTCGACGCCTTGCCCGCAAGCCAATGGCAAACAGTTACCTGGCGTACCGGCAGCAAAGGGGTGATGCAGCAGCAATTCGTGGCGATACGGATGCACATGGGCACCGGCGAAGCCGGGCGCAGCCTCGACGACTTTCGGGTCTACACGAGCGCGGAAGGATGGTTAGTTGGCGAGCGCCCGGTGGCGGGCAAAGCGGAGGAAATCAAGTACTACTGGAGCAACCTGTCAGCTGATACCACGCTCGTTCAACTCACGACGTATGTACGGGCACGCTGGCCGATTGAACAGTTCTATGAAGATGCCAAACAAGAATGTGGGCTTGGTGATTACCAGGGACGGCGCTGGGACGGCTTCCATCGCCATATTGCGCTGGTGATGTTGGCCTATAGCTTTCTCGTGCAACAGCGCATGACCGAGCCGGAACGTGCGGCTGGGTCTTTTTTTCCCTGCGGTACAACGCCCCACGCTGCCGTCGGTTCACCGTGCAATCCTGCTGTGGCTCCTTCAGGATTTGGCACGCTGGTGGCTTGAGACGAACCAGATTACTGCATTCCAATCGCGTCGCTGTTGATACGCTACTTACTAACGAAGTAGTAGTAGCAACGGAACAGGAAACACGCTTAAGCGAGAACGTGTAGAATATACGGATGTAACGAAGTTCACTTCAACACAACTTACGTTATGTTTGGACAATACCTTGCGATTCCTGATAGCTATCGGATAATGCAGTTCCAATGACCAAGCCATTGACCGAAATTATGTTCGAAAGGGTACTGTCCTACTCCTTAGTGTTGTGTTGTCGAAACCATTTGGTAGTAGAAAATCTCGGTCATGCTGCATAGGCGATGAGGAGCTGTTCAGCACTCTGGTGGGAATAAATTTACCTATATCGCTTAACCAAACTTTCTGCTCCATTGCTACTACTACTTTGTTAGTAAATGGCGTATCAACAGCGACGTGATTGGAACGCAGTAATCTGATTGGTCTTAACCCACCAATGTGCGAGATCTTGGAGGAGCCACACCAGAATTGCTCGATGCACCGATGGGAGCGATGGGAGCGATGGGCGTTGCACCGCTTAAGTCTACGTAATCGATCGTTCGCGCGCAATCGTTACAATCACACGCAAGATCAGCATAACGCTTGTGACGAGGCTGAAATAGCCGAACGCGTGGAGCACGCTGAGACTGTCCGTCAACCCAGGTCCTCCCGTGCCGCCAAGTAAGACAACACCCATGAGTCCAAGGGCGGCACCCAGCACCGCAAGCACCACCTGACTGACCAAATGAGATAGCATGTGCACGTCGCGTGCATCGGCAAAGATGCGCACATTCATGGTTAATTCGCCGCGCTCAGCCGCCCGTGTGATGCTCTCAAACCGCTTCGGCAGTTGTCGCAGCACCGGCAGCAGTCCACGCAATTCATCGGTCAATGTCTTCTGGAGTGCCGCCGGCGTGAACGACTCCTGCATCCAGGAGCGGGCAAGCAGGCGCGTTTCATCAATAATGGGGAACTGAGGTGCAATCAGGTTCAGCGTGTTCTCTAAGGTAACCAGCGCCCGAAACACGCCGCCAATGTCCGGCGGAAACGCCAGACCGTGCGCGAGCAGGATACGGAACAGCTCGGTAAACAGCTTCGCATCTGGCGTCATGCCAGGCCCGGTGTGACGAATCAGAAACTGCGCGAGTATCCGCTCTAAGCGCTCATGATTACTGGCTATATCGACATCGGCAATGTCTAACAACGCATCGCATAACAGCGCGGCATCACGGCGTTCAAATGCGACCAGCATCCCGCGCAGAGCGGTCTGCTGCAGCGCATCAAGGCGTCCGACTTGGCCGAAATCAATCAGTGCAAGCCGCCCGTCGTGCAGCACTAATACATTCCCCGGATGGAGATCGGCATGAAAGGTTCCACTGATCAAGATTTGGCGCGCTATGCACCGCAGCAATGCGCGCGCTAGCGCGGTGCGATCACCATTGAATTGATTGAAAAGCGGCTCGGCGTCACGCACATTGACGCCATCCATCCACTCCTGGATCAGCACCTGCTGACTTGACGCCGGCTCGAAAATGGCTGGAATACAGATGGTCGGCTCGTCATGCAGCGCCGCAATCGTCATGGTGTTGCGCGCTTCGATACAAAAATCGAGTTCTTCCGTCAGCACTTCGGCAAACCGCTCCGCAAGCGTGGTCACCCCCATTGCGCGGCCCCAGGCAGTACGCCGCTCCGCCACCCGCGCCAGCCCGAGCAAAATAGCGATGTCGCTGTTGATGGTGTCACGGATACCTGGCCGTTGAATTTTTACGACAACCTGCTCCCCGGATTGGAGCTGCGCCCGATGGACTTGGGCGATGGAGGCAGCTGCGAGGGGCGTGGCATCAAATGCCGCAAAATACGCTGTGGGCGCGACCCCAAGTTCTTCGGTGAGGAGTGACGCGATCACGGCGTATGGGACGGGCGTGATGTCATCCTGCAACCGCGCAAGCTCTGCCGCGAGGATTGGCGGTATGATGTCAGGCCGCGTCGAGAGCATTTGTCCCAACTTCACAAAGGCACCGCCAGCGTCTTCGAGCGCCATGCGGATGTTGACCGCGAGCGCCGGCTGCTGGCGACGCGACGATTCCTTCCAGTGGCCGCGCAGATACGGCCACATGCCGTACCGGACTGCAAGCCAGACAATCTTACCGTAGCGCGGTGTACGCGCCAGCCGCTCGCGGAGGGGTTGATGGGGATGGGGAAATACCGCAGCGCCCGCAAGCGCTGGCGTAGCAGGTCGAACAACCACCAGTTCGAGCAGCACAAGCACGACCATCGTCACCAGTAATGCCACGGTATAGATGGTGAGCGGATTGACCTCGTTCACCGAGGTCGTTTGTGATGCGACGTTCCAGGCGAAGGCCCCGCCAGTGAAGACGCCCACCAAGGCGGCAAGTAGTGCGCGACGCCATGATGGCCGTCCGCCAAGCAGACGTCCGCCGAGCCATCCTAATGCTGTCAAGACCACGGCGAAAAAACACAGACCGAGGATGAGTTCTAGCGGGGATGGGGGATCTTGTTGAAAGCGCGCTGGTGCGGCACACGCACTCGTCGTGAGTGTGCCGATGAGCGCGAGCCAGCGGATTATATGATGGATGCGCAACTGTATGGGTTCTCCTTCATGCGCAACGGCGCTATTCCTCAATCAGGCTTGTGGTGCGTAGGTTACGCGCTCAGGGCGTGCCCGCATCGTGACGCGCAACCCCCACACGAGCACCATCACGATACCAATGTGGTAGGCGATGTCAGGAATAGTGCGCGGCCCGATCCCTACGGCAATTGTGAACAGTCCGACGAGCGTTCCAAGCAGGGCAAACCCCTGGGCGGCCATGCCCGCGTGCCACAGCCACGCCGGGCGAATCCAGGTCACCACGACGCCTCCCAACAGCACCAGGGCAATCACGCCCTCCGCAATGGCGGCTTGTTGGTGTGCGTACCCAGTAATGAACACGCCGGCGTGAACCAGGGCAGCAACCACAAAGGTGGCGGCCTCGAGCAACATGAACAGGCGAATCGTGTTTGTCATTGTGTTTCCTTTGTGCCCCTGCTACCGAGTCTTCTTGAATCATCGGCGGTACGGGGTGGATAGTGACCATCAGTGCAGCATGCGCCGATCGATTGTAGTCAACGCTGCTATGAACGTGGCCTGCCGTTCTTGGTCATCCATACTCACGATCCTTGGTAAAAGACTGAACGAGGCGAATCGTATGCGGTAGGTGGCCAGGCGCAGCGCCTTATTCGGCAGCATGGTAATTGTCGCTGCGCGACAGTAATGAGCAGCATTCCGGCATCGCTTCATCCTCGCGCGCACCAAGCTCGCTGGCCCGGCTGGCCGAGCGGATCAGCGTGTCCAGCGGGGGGGCAGGGACGTTGCATCCGCAGCGGCCTGCGAGCCTGCTGAGCCCATGAATGGCGCACTCTGCCCAGCGCAATGCTACGGTTACGCCAGGGTGCGCAGCAGATCGGCCAGATCGCGCGGCCGCGAAAACATGGGCCAGTGGCTGGTAGGCAGCTCGATGAACTGCCAGTCTGGGCCAGCGAGCGCGCCGAAGAGCGGCTGGCCGGAGGCGATCAACTCCTGCACCTGTGCGGCAGAAAACGGACACCAGATAGCGGTCTTCGGCAGCTTCTCGCGCGCCGGGTTCGTCAACTGCAATGGCTGCGTTGCCGTGCGAAACGGTTGGTCGACGGCCCGCCCGCGCATCAAGCGGCGCTCGCCATCGCCAAGCCCAGCGAGCATCGATCCTTCGTCTAACACCTCCCACGGTGGCAGCGGTAACCGCCAGCCCTCGCCTTGCTCCGCGACCTGTCGCTCCTGGGCACGGCGCACCTCCGGTGGGTTGAATTCAATCTGCGCGACGCCATCCGGGAGCGGTGCCGTATCCACGTAGACGAGCCGCGCGATGCGCTCCGGGATGCGGTCGGCGACGCCGGTAATGACCAGGCCCGCATAGCTGTGTCCGACGAGGACGACATCGCGCAGTTCTTCATACGTGATCAGGTTCACCACATCGGTAATGTGCATAGCGAGATCGACCTGCGGTTCGGCAAGATGCACCCGCTCGCCGAGG
>JACMIM010000752.1 GCA_014381165.1 Roseiflexaceae bacterium | reverse complement strand
GCGGATAGTGCTGGCACCCTGCTCGCCCTTCTCGGTTTCACCCGACCTGATGCGCGAAAGCATTGCCCTGGCCCGCGCCTATGGTGTTCACTCGCACACGCACCTGGCCGAAACGCTAGACGAGGATGTGTACTGCAAGCAGACCTTTGGCCGTTCGCCGGTCGAGTTGGCCGAACAGCTTGGCTGGGTCGGCGCGGATGTCTGGCACGCTCATGTGGTGCATCCAACGCCGGGCGAGGTGGCGCGGCTGGGCCACTCGGGCACCGGCGTGGCCCATTGCCCAACCTCGAACATGCGCCTGGCCTCGGGCATTGCGCCGCTGCAAGCGCTGCGCTCGGCGGGCGCACGGGTGGGCCTTGGCGTCGATGGCTCGGCCTCCAACGATGGCTCGCACATGCTGGCCGAAGCCCGCCAGGCCCTGTTGCTGCACCGGATCAGCGGCGACCCAGCTGGACTGACAGCGTTCGAGGCGCTGCACCTGGCCACACGCGGCGGCGCAGCTGTCCTGGGCCGCGACGACATCGGCAGCCTGGCTCCGCATATGGCCGCCGACATGATCGGCTACCGGCTGGACACACTCGGCTTTGCCGGCGGCGCAGTCCATGATCCGCTGGCGGCGCTAGTGTTCTGCCAGCCGCCCCAAGTCGATTTCAGCATCATCAATGGCCGCGTGCGCGTGCGGGATGGCCAACTGGTCGAAGTCGATGTTGCCGCACTCGTCGCTCAACACAATACGATTGCGCGAGCGTTGGTACGAGGTGACTAACCATGCATCTGTAGACGGTTCATTTTGTACAGCATACATCCAGAACTACGGTTTAGGCGTATTTAGGGAAAGCAAAACGCAAATATCAGTAATTATTCTATGTTTTTACGCAGAAAGCAAAGTAGGCGCTAAATACACGGAATAGCCGCAATTCATGCATCCAGAAACTTCTTCTTGGCCGTAGAGACTAACGGAACGCGCATGATATTGTCAGAATGGCTGGCAAATGCGCGAACAGTAGTTTAGTGTCAAGGAGAGCGAATTCTATGTTCAAGCAGACGTCACGGGTTCTGATGCTGGTCGGTGCGCTGGCCGCGCTGATGATCGTACCGGTCGCCTCGGCACAGTCGGGCAATGCAATGGTACGCGTAGTGCATGCCTCGCCTGATGCTCCGGCAGTAGATGTGTATGTCGATGGTGCCTCGGTTGTGACAAATGTGCCCTTCTTCACAGCCAGCGATTATCTTATGGTGCCAGCGGGTGCCCGCCGCATTCAGGTGACACCGACCGGCCAGCCTGCCAGTGGCGCAGTGATCGACGCGACTGTCACGGTCGAGGCCGGCAAGGCCTACAGTGTCGCCGCCACTGGCCTAGTTGCCAACATCACGGCGACCGTCACCAACGACAACCTGGCAACGCCGGCAGCGGGCAAGGCCCATGTGCGCGTCTACCACTTCTCGCCAGATGCCCCGGCGGTCGATGTTAAAGTCGCCGGCGGCGCGACCCTGATCCCCGGGCTGGCCTTTCCGAACGCGAGCGCGTACCTGCCGGTTGACGCAGGCACCTACAACCTTCAGGTCACTCCTGCTGGCGCAAGCGCAGTCGTGATCGACCTGCCGAACACCAATTTGGAGTCCGGCAAGATCTACGATGTGTTTGCCAACGGCCAGCTCGCCAGCATCAAGGCGACAGTTGCCACGCCTGCCCCGGTAGCTGCCGGTTCGGGCACGCCTTCGACGCTGCCAAGCACCGGCGGAAGCGGCCTGCCAGTGGCGCTGATGGCTGTGTTTGCAGCTCTGTTGCTTGTGGGCGGCCTCCGGCTGCGCCGCCAGCTGAACTAGTTGGCCCAAAAGCCCGCGCGAGCAATGCTCGCGCGGGCTTTTTTTGTTAGGGATCTGATTAGTCAACCGCGCGAGCACAAGGCGCTACTAGGCTTCTTTGCGAAAGACCAGAATAAACTGATGTACCTGGTTGGAAACAAATGCGAACGGGTAGCCGAACGGGTACAGGTTCTGGCTCATGTCGTGCCAAATCCGGTAGCCACGAAACGTCAGGTTGGGCAAGCTGCGTAGCTCGGCCACGATGTCGGCGTGCAGCATATTGTGGTGTTCCGGGGTTGGCTGGAGGTCTTTGGTAAACAGCACCAGGTAGCCACGCGGCTTGAGCAAACCTGTAGCGCTGGCCAGAATGCCGCGCAGCTCGCCGAGGAACTCCCAGTAGCCAAGGTTGCCAAGGTCGGCGGGGTCGGCTGTGAAAGGCGTGGCCTCGCCCTGGCCGCGCTTTTTGCGCTCGCCGGTACGCGGCTTGGCCAACATCTGCGCGTAGGGCGGGTCGGTCAGGATAAGGTCGAACAGCTGTTGGTCGATAAACGACGGATCGCCAAGTCGGCGCGCATCGCCAACTACCACGGTCTGCGGCTCCAGCTCAAGCCGCTGGCAGACCTCGCGGTAGATCGCGCCATACTCTGCCGAGAGCTCGATGCCAACGCCCTGGCGGCCTTCGATTGCACAGGCCAGCAGCGTCCCGCCGACGCCTGCAAACGGATCCAGCACGCGATCGCCGCGCTTGGTGAAGAACCGAATCAGCTCGGCCATGAGCTGCGGCGGTTTGGGCGAAGGGTGGCCGCGCCGCAGCGCGTGGGCATAGCCTTCCACGCCGCTGGTGGGGTAGCGTGTGGCAATCACCGAGCGTAGCGCGTAAATCCACTCGCGGCCGGTCAAGTCGTTCAGCCGATTGCGCGGATCGACCTGACCGCGATCGGTTGGTTCGGCATCATCCATGAGGCATCCAACTATGCGCTGCTCCAACACAGATTATACTGTGCTTTCCACAGCTACGTTGTTGCTTACTCGCCGCCCTTGAACACGTCAAGCACGCTGTGGAAGTCGTCGGTCCAAAGCGGGGCCGGCGAGCCATCATCGAGCGGCTGCCAGCGTGGGTCGCTGCGCAGCGTGCCCTGATCGGCGGGGTTGTTGGTCAGCACCGCCCACATCGAGGCCGTATGCTCGCGGCTGGCCGTGCCAGTGGCAGGGCGGTAGGTCTGAACCAGGCCGCTCATGCCCAGATCCTGCGCGAGCTGCGCCAGCACCGGGCGCAGGTCGAGGTAGCGATTCGAGATGTGAAAGATTAGCACGCCATCAGGCGCAAGTTTCGCGCGGTAGAGCTGTAAAGCTTCGCGGGTGATCAGGTGAATCGGGATGGCATCTGAGCTGTAGGCGTCCAGCACGATCAGATCATAGGCCGCGTCGGGCGCTTCGGCTAGTTTGAGGCGGGCATCGCCCAGCACCACTGGCGCAGTCGGTGCGCAGTCGCGCAGGTAGCTGAAGAAGCGCTCGTCGCGCGCGATCCGCTCGACCACCGGGTCGATCTCATACAGCGTCCACTGTTGGTCGGGTTGCGCATAACACGTTGTTGCCCCCACACCAAGGCCAACCACGGCCACCCGTTGCCCAGCACCTGGCTTCGTCCAGGCATCGAATAGCTGGCCAAGCGGCCCACTGCGGTGATAATACAGCAGCGGCTCGCGGCGACGCGCCGGATCGAGTGCCTGCGCACCGTGGGTAATCGTGCCGTGGCGAAGCAGCATCAGCTCATCCTGCGCGAGCACCTGATTGATGCCGAAGAAGCTGCGCTCGGTGTAACGATTGGCTGTGCTGAAGCTCTGCGTGATCAGCCCCAGCCCCAGCAACCCCGCCAGCGCTACAGCGTAGCGCAACGGCCAGCGCCAAAACGCCAGCGCCACCAACCCCGGCACGCCCACCATCAGCACGATCAACAGTGTGCGGTCTTGCACCCCCAGCAGCACGCCGCCAGCGATCAGCACCAGGCTCAACACCAGCACACTCAGTCCCAGCGTGACATCGCGCAGGATGTAGCGGTCAGGCCGCCAGAGCAGCAGCACGAGCAGCACCAGTGCCAACGGATACTCCAGCACCTGATCGAACACCAGCGGCGCGACCAGGCCAGTCAGCAGCCCGCCAACCGCACCGCCGACCGACATCCACAGATAGAACTCGGTTAGGTGCGTGGCCGCCGGCCGGTCGTTGGCAAGCTCGCCGTGGCAGACCATGGTAGCGACAAAAAACGCCGCCAGGTTCAGCGGAAACAGCAGCCAAATCGGGTCGATGAGTGCTGCGGCAAGGCAGATCACCAGTGGGGTCAGCACGAACGGCAGCACGCGCTGCATCACCTGTTGGGAAAGTGGCGGGCGCTTGGCAAAGACCAGCACATACGTCAGCAGGTACAGCGCCAGTGGCACCACCCACAGCAGCGGAAACGGCGCAATGTTCGAGGACAAGTATGTGGTGACGCTCAGCAGCAAGCTGGACGGCACGGCCGCTAGTGCAACCCAGCGCAGCCGCCGCCGCCATACCAGCGGCGGCGTAGCAGGCAGCGTTGCGGCGGCAGCGCGCGGCGACGGCGCATTCGCACTGCTGCGCCAGACCACCACGCCACATAGCAGCACCAGCGCCACCAGCGCGCCATAGCCCAGCGACCAAACCCAGCTCTGCTCGACCAGCCGCAGCTGCGGCTCGATCAGAAAGGGGTAGCCCAGCAACCCGAGCATGCTGCCAATGTTGCTGGCCGCGTATAGAAAATAGGGGTCGTGGGCTGAACTGTGGCTGGTACGGCTGAACCAGGATTGCAGCAATGGGCTGCTGGTCGAGATCACAAAGAATGGCAGGCCGACCGCCACCGCCAGCGCGGCCAGCAGCCAGGGAATCGGGTTGCTCGCGGTGGGCGGCTGCCAGCCAGCCGGCACCGCGATTGGCAGCACCAGCAGCGGCAGCAGCAGCAGGGTGCCGTGAACCAGCACTTGCGCGCGCGGGCGCAGCCAGAGCCGTAGCGCGTGGGCGTACAGGTAGCCCAACAGCAGCGCAACCTGAAAGAACACCTGCGCGGTATTCCAGACCGCCGGCGACCCGCCGAGTAACGGCAGAACCAGCCGCGCAAACAGCGGCTGCACCACGAACAACAGCATTGCGCTGAGAAACATCGTTAGCGTGAACAGGGCAGCGGTGCCAATACCGGAGCGCAGGTGTGCCGAAGCGGGCGGGCGGTCTGCCGTATCAGTTGGGTTGAGCAGGCGTGCGATGTAGTGGCGCATAGATTCTCCCGGTGCATGCAAGTTCCTGCCTGCATTATAGACCGCTACCCGCAGCTTGACGTGATCGCTTTCGGCTCAACTCAGGGAGTTTCCTTGCTGCTCTGGTATAATACGGCTCCCTGCGACAATCAGTGAAGGATGAAATAATGACCATCAACGGCCCGGTGCGCGTTCGCTTTGCGCCCAGCCCGACCGGCTTTCTCCATATCGGCGGCGTGCGAACGGCGCTATTCAACTGGCTGTTCGCCAAGCATTATGGCGGCCAGTTCCTGCTGCGGATCGAAGACACCGACGAGGCGCGCTTTGTGCCCGGTGCCGCCGACGCCCTGATGGCGTCGCTGCGCTGGGTTGGTATCACCTGGGACGAGGGGCCGGACATTGGCGGGCCAAACGCGCCCTATGTGCAATCCGAGCGCAAGCAGGCCGGTATCTACCAGCCCTTCGTCGATCAGCTGCTGGAGCAGGGCAAGGCCTACATGTCCTTCACCACGCCCGAGGAACTCGACCAACTGCGCGCGGCCTCGCAGGCTGCCGGCCATAAATCGTTTCGCTTTCGCGGCCCCGAGCGCGATTGGCCGCTCGACCAGCAGCGCGAGCTAGCCGCCACTGGCCAGCCCTTCACCGTGCGCTTAAAAGTACCGACCGAGGGCACCACCAGCTTCAGCGATCTGATTCGCGGCGGCGATGGCATCACGGTCAACAACAGCGAGCTATATGATATCGTGCTGCTGAAGACCACTGGCATGCCGGTGTATCACCTGGCGCACCTGGTCGACGATCACCTCATGGGCATCACGCATGTCATGCGCTCGGAAGAGTGGGTGCCGAGCGCGCCCTACCATGTGCTCCTGTATCAGGCCTTTGGCTGGCAGCCGCCGCAGT
>JACMIM010000751.1 GCA_014381165.1 Roseiflexaceae bacterium | reverse complement strand
GGCCTGGGCGCAGTTCTACTGGTGCCACCAGCAGCTTGCGGTAGTGGCTCTGACGCGAGTAGCCCGTCAGGAAGTTGAACAACTCCGACACATCCGAGCCAAGATCCGGCTGGCAGGTCAGCATGCCAAGATCAGTGTACAAACGTGCCGTGGTGGCGTTGTAGTTGCCGGTGCCAAGATGCACATAGCGCCGTAAGCCATCGTGTTCGCGCCGCACGATCAGCGCCAGCTTCGCGTGGGTTTTGAGACCAACCAGGCCATAGACCACATGGACACCGGCCCGCTCCAACGCGCGCGCCCAGGTGATGTTATTTTCCTCGTCAAAGCGCGCCTTCAGCTCGACCAGCACCGTCACCTGCTTATCCTGCTCGCGAGCGTTCATAAGCGCATTGACGATCGGCGATTTCGAGCCAACTCGGTACAGGGTCTGCTTGATCGCCAAGACATCCGGATCCTCAGCAGCAGCTTGAATCAGATCGATCACCGGCTGGAATGAGTCGAAGGGGTGATGCAGCAGAATATCCTGCTGGCGGATCGCCGCAAAGATATCGGAACCCGCGCGCACACGTAGTGGCGAGGGTGTGCGCGGGTAGTAGGGCGGGTCTTTGAGGTCGGGTCGGTCGAGTTTATTCAAGGCGAACATATCAGAAAGGCCCAGCGGCCCTTCAGTTTCATACATATCGTTGGCGCTGAGCTTGAGATTGGCAAGCAGCAGATCACGAATACGCTGTGGCAGCGAGTTGTGGAACGACAGCCGCACAACTGCGCCAAAACGGCGCTGACGCACGCTTAGTTCGATCGTGCGCAGAAGGTCGGAAGCCTCTTCCTCGGCGATTTCCATGTCGGCATCGCGTGTCACGCGGAACGCATAGGTTTCGACCACCGCGACACCGGGGAACAATGCCTCGATATTGGCCGCGATCACCTGATCGAGCCAAGCAAAGCAGTAGCGGCGTTCGGGCGGCACATGTGCTGGACCGTCGCACGGGCCGCCGCTGATCGGTACCAGGCGCGGCAGCACCGCCGGCACTTTCACGCGCGCGAACAGCTCGCCCTCTTCGGGATCATCGACCACGACTGCCAGATTAATGCTCAGATTCGAAATATGCGGAAACGGGTGGCTGGGGTCAAAAGCCAGCGGCGTCAGCACGGGGAACACCTCGCGCACGAAATAATCGCGGCAGGCAGCGCGCTGCGCATCGTTCAATTCCTTGTACTCAAGCACATGGATGCCCTGCTGGCGAAGCTTTGGCATGATGTCGTCGAGCCAGCAGCGGTGCATCAGCTCGCGCTGGTGCAGCACCTCGCGGCGGATGTTAGCGAGTTGTTCGGTGGGCGTCGCACCATCAGGCGAGCAGGCGGTCACACCTTCGGCAACCTGCTCCTTGATGCCGGCAACGCGCACCATAAAGAACTCGTCCAGGTTCGTATTGAAGATCGCAATAAACTTGACGCGCTCAAGTAGCGGGGTACGCTGATCGAGCGCCTCCTCAAGCACGCGAAAGTTAAATGCTAGCCAGCTGAGTTCGCGGTTAATGAAGCGGTTGGGTGTAAGCAGCATTGCGTCTTGGTCGGCGGTGGAATGCGTGTCGACGGCCAGAGACATACAGATTCACCTCTTGATAACGGTATGATAGCCTACCCCTTCAGTATAGCACAGGCATCACAGCTAATCATCGTATGCGAACACATCTCGCACGTGGCCTTTGGCTGTGGTATACTTCATGAGTACCTTTGTAGTGGTCGTTCTATCAATGGCATCTCTGATGCCTTTTGTTTGTGGCAGATCAACTGCTAGAAACGATAGGGTATCGCCCACTATGATTAGCTATCTGGCTTTTTTGCAGGCAGGAAAGCACAGGTCGGGTATGTACACCTCCGAACGCTTGATGGCAATCAAGCGGTTGCCAGCGCTTTTGCTACCACGGGCAACCTGATCGTTCTCGTGACGTTGATTGTTCAGCGGTAGTACAGCTACTGCGCCCTGAAAGGAACACCACCATGACCACGCTTTCCACAAGCGAGGCCGGCGAACTCTGTCTCACCCTGCGTGGCGAGGCCGAAAACCGCATCCTCGCAACACTCCGTCGCTGGCCACATTGGCAGCGAGTGGTCATTGAGCGTCATCCAGATGATGCTGGGCGCTGCGTTGCAGTGACATTGATTGCCGATTCTTCATTCGAATCGACCATGCGCGAGATTCTGAAGCGCAGTTTTAATCTAACTTTTCCGGTGGCAGGGGGTAGCAGCGAGCTTGCTGCCGAGGTTCCGACTCCTGTTCGCGCATCCCGCTACCGTCGCTAGAGATAGTGGTAAGGGCGCATGCACTCAGTCCTCCCGCGATAGATGGTGAAGGCACAATAGACACCAAAGGTACCGCCATGGCCCATCAGGAGGCAGCGCTGAAGCCACTTCCCTGTAGCGATTGCGCACACGCGGGAAGGCCGGGGGTTGAAATGCAGTTTCTCACGTTCGACCAACAGTGGATGAATGTCTCGACCACCGAGCAAGATTCGCTCTACCTTGGCGCAACACACGTCCGCACCGAACGCAAGAAGGTGCGCTGTGCATTGTGGCGCTGCCCCTACGGCCATCGCCATCAAACGGTGCCCACATAACGGGTGTCAGCATAAAGCAGGGGTTGAGGCCTGGCCCGCGACAACAATACCTTTACGATTGATACACCCGTTGGAATTGTTAGACTCTGTTACTGGTTGAAGTTAGGTTCAAATGCGGTAACCACGATCGGAGATTAGGAATATGAAAAGACAAGCTGGGTCGACGCAGCGCGTTGGCCGTATCTACCGCTTCTCCGTGAATGGAGCGGATTATGCCGCGTTCATTTGGCAAAATGGTGTTCAGTTTCGTGGGCGTGTCGAAGGGCAGCCGCAGATTCCACTGTGTACGGCCCGAACAGCAATCGCCGTGCGCGATGCGCTTCAGCAGGCGTTGGTTGCACAGGCCACGACGTAGGACATTCTTTGTGTGATAGTCAGGACTTTCGCTTGCTACCGAAATTTACTCTTTTCTTAGCAGTTTTTTGCGCGGCCGCGCAGAAAACTGCTAAGAAAAGAGTAATTCCTTGCCCGCCGCAGGCGAAAAAGACGCTTTAAGCGAAAGTCCTGATAGTGTAACCGATACCCGATTGTTGCTCCCAAGGCGCAACAATCGGGTATCGGTTTTTAGGCGTTACGCAGTTGTCCAAGCGCTTTCATGACGCCTGCGGCGGGCAAGCAAATACCTCATCATTGTTTCGTTGTTTGGTGCTTTGTACCAAACAACGAAACAATGTGGTATGGCCGAACAAGCCAATGCTACGGGTTATGCCCGCTGTTTAGCACGCGCGCGGACAAGCAGGCAACCTGCTAGCAGCGCCAACACACCCAGCGCCACCAGCAATGGCAGGCCATCCGCGCCGCCCGTGGTCGGCAGCGCGGCCGGCTGCGCAGTGCCTGGTGTTGACCCAGTGCCGCCCCCAGCATTCGGGCTAGCCGTTTCGGCCGCCGTTGCGGTTGCTGTCGGCTCGACAGGCAGGGTGATCGGCGCACTCGCCGTGGGGGCCATTCCACCGTCAGCGACCATCCTGAGCATAAGATCGATTGTTGTTGGTCGCCCCTGTGTAATCACCAGGTAGGCCTGATCATTGCGAAACATCAGTTTACCATCGACTTCGATTGTGGCCTGCACGGCGTAGTTGAAGCGATCATCGATCTTTGCCGGATCATACGCCAGCTCAAAGGCAAACGGTGGCTGCTTTCCGCCGCTGGTGATTTTCTGCTCCGCAAGTACCGTTGCTGCGACATCCAGGCGCGAAACGTCGGCTAACTGCACGGTAATCACTGCGTTGTCCGGCAGTGCAATCCGCTCCAGATAACTCACCGTTCCTGTCACCTTCGCCCCACTCTGGGCTTGTGCTGGCATTGTCGAGAGCATGTTCAGCGATAGAAGTGCTGCGGCAGTTGAAATTGCAAGGCTGGCCTGGCTGCGAATACGCATCTTTGTTCCTTTCGGTAGGCTGGTTGCCTACACACAGCTTGGGAATCGTAATACCTTGCGTTGCCCGCGAGCTTTCATTTCGCCTGCGGCGGGCGTGGAAATAACGAGACAAAAAAAGATGGATGTTCCCTGCTGCCGCAGGCGGAAGACGCCAACTGCGTAAGTCCTAAGGTTTATAGATCTTATCGACCTTGATCACCTCGAAGGCGCTGCCTGGCACGCCCTTGATCTGCTCGAGGTCTTTGTCATCCCAGCGTGAGTCGCTGGCCCCGCTGATAAACCAACTCGACCCATTATCGGCGACAATCATACCATAGCGTTTGAGCGCCGTCAGAATCACCCGCGATTGTCCAGTGTAGCGCGTGAGGTCGAAGTTCGCTTTGAGGCGCAGGCGCAGGCCCATGGGCGGCAGGTTTGGGTCGGTCAGGCTGCTGGCGTAATGGGTGGCCGGGTGAATATAGGCCTTTTGGCTGCGCTGCACGGTGAAGCGCAGCGCGTGGCGAATCTCGCCCGCCGCCACTTCATCATAGCGGGCCAAACCGGGCAGGATGGGCAGGCCAGCAGCATCCGCCGAGGTCCAGCCCTCCGGCCGCAGCGCATTCGAGTTGAGGTCGAAGACGGCACCAGAGCCGGCCTGCCAGCCCGGCCCAATGTACGCGGCGGCGAACAGCTCATAGAGCTTGCACGAACCCTTCTGCAACACCAGCACATGTCGATCGCCGCCCTGCTCGATCGGCGGATTAGGTGGGATAGGATATGGCCCAGGGTCGCTTTCGTCGGCGTAGTCGAACGAGACCGGCACGCGCGGCTGATTCGCTTCGACAACAACATATGGAATGCCATACACACCGCCACCGCCAAAATCAGGGTGCAGGGTTCTGCGGTTTACCAGGATGGAGGCGATGTAGGCGTCCGACTTCGGATCGACACCATCCTGCGAGATGTCGCGATTCCAAGGATTGTCCGGCGGGAGCATGGGGCAACCGGCCAGCGTGGGGCCAGCCTGCGGCTTCATAAGCATTGGGAGAAACACAGGCTCAGCCGGGCCACTTGCCGCGCGCACTGGCGAACGTTGCGACACGAACAAGCCGCTGGCACAAACGAGCGCGGCGAGCAGCAGATATGGCAGAACCGTCGAGCGATGATGAACCATGGGGACGTTTCCTTGCAGAGATCAGGTAGAAGCTAGACAGTGTCAACGATACTGGGCTGAATCGCGCTATTGGTTATCGAATGATGAAACGCCTGCCAACTAGCACGGGCGTAGCGCACAGAAGTATAGGGCAAGCGCAAATCCAGCGCAAGCAGGTGGGATTCAGATTATTGCGGCCCGCATCCCGACCCCTGCGTGGGCTGAAGCCCACTGCTGGTATGCAAAACGCGCTGAAGCGCGTTGATGCGGCTGAACGCGCTTCAGCGCGTTTTGGCGTAGCAGACGCCGGATTCATCCGGTGGCCGTGGTGGCGGCGCAAAAGCATCGAACGCACGGGAATTAATGCCATACAGGCGATGACTCCCGTGCGTTCGGTGTGGCGAATACGAGATTCGCCCCTACGCCATTGCCTATCAACGATCAATCAATCCCGCCGTGGCATCGCATGTGCTGCTACAAAGAATCAGATCGCATTGTGTAGGAAAGAAACGAGGATGTGTGACACAGCCCGCAATCGAAAGCTACGCATTCTTGTCGGATTGCCAAAGCGCCGCGCTTGTCGGCAAGGACGGCTCGATCGACTGGTACTGCCCGCCACGCTTTGATGCGCCAGCGGTTTTTGCGCGCATGCTCGATCCAGATGGCGGTGCGTGGTATCTGCGCCCACTTCAGCCGGCGCGCGTCGAACGCAGCTACCTTGGCGACACCCTCGTGCTGCGGACGGTGTTCCACACCGCGCAGGGCAGCGTGCGTGTCACCGACGCGCTCGCGTTTGCGCCGGGGGCGCGCGATCACGAGATTGGTATGGAAGTGCCGCATCTACTCGTCCGACGGGTCGAAGGCATTGCCGGTGCCGTCGAGGTTTCGATGTCGTGTGCGCCGCGCCTGGAGTATGCGCTCACATTGCCGCGCGTGTCGCTTACCCCGCAAGGTGCGCTGTTTACGGGTGGGCCAACTGAATTGCATCTGCTGACCGACTGCGCGCTTACCATCGAACAGGCAGCGGCGACCGCAACGTTTACTGTCTCGGCGGGCGAGGCGGTGGACTTCGCGCTGGTCTACCGTCGCTTCGCCAGCAGTTCACCTGTTCATGCGGTCGATGTCGCCGCCGAGCTTGCTAATTGCCTGGCTGGCTGGCAATCCTGGGCCGATCAGCATCAAAGCTACAGCGGGCCATACGCTGCGCAGGTGCGGCGCAGCGCGCTGGTGCTGCAAGGCCTAACCTACCAGCCGACCGGCGCGATTATCGCTGCGGCGACCACATCGCTGCCCGAGCAGGATGGCGGCGAGTTGAATTGGGATTATCGCTATGCCTGGCTGCGCGACCTCAGCCTGACAACGCGCGCCCTGTGGATCGCCGCATGCCCAACCGAAGCCGAGCGCTACTTTCGCTGGATCGCGCAAGCGCTTGGCGGCGACCCGGCTGCTGGGCGACGTGTGCAGATTATGTTTAGTGTGACTGGTGAGTGCGATCTGACCGAGCGAACGCTACCACACCTGCGCGGCTACCGTGGCAGCCAGCCCGTGCGGGTTGGCAACGCTGCCTGGCGGCAAAAGCAGCTCGATGTGCTGGGCGAAGTTGTCGACGCCGTGTATCAGTACCGCGATTCGCTCGACTTTGATCAGACCCTGCGCGAGATGGTTATCGCGCTGGCCGACCAGGCTGCCGCGCACTGGCGCGAGCCGGACGCAGGTATGTGGGAGGCGCGCGACCGCGAGCGACACTACCTTTCCTCGAAAGTGATGTGCTGGGTTGCGCTCGACCGCGCGATTATGCTCGCGCCACGGCTTGGCGACAGCGTGAATCTGAGCACATGGCAGCAGGCGCGTACCGATGTGCGGCGCGAGATTCTGGCGCGCGGCTGGAATGAGCAAGTTGGGGCCTACACAGGTGCGTTCGATTCCGACCAACTCGACGCCTCGGTGCTGCTGATGCCGCTGGTCGATTTCCTGCCCGCCAGCGATACGCGAATGCGCGCAACCATCGAAACGATTGCGCGCGAACTCGCGCCAGACGAAGTCGTGCATCGTTGGAAGGGTGACGCGAACGGCTTTCTGCTGTGCAGCTTCTGGCTGGTGGAGTGCCTCGCGCGGGCGGGTGAGCGCCCGCGCGCCCAGGCGCTGTTCGAGCACACATGTGGCTTTGCCAACGATCTGGGGTTATTCACGGAAATGGTCGACCCAACAACCGGCGCGTGCTGGGGCAATCTGCCACAAACGTTCTCGCACGTTGGCCTGATTAACGCGGCCTGGAGCTTGGCAGATGACCAAGCGTAGGGAAATAACTCATCATTGTTTCGGTTTTTGGCGCTTTACACCAAAAACCGAAACAAAAAAGATATAGCATCCATGCGGCCATAGGCAGGAACCGCCAACTGCGTAAGTTCTCATTCGATTGAAAAGGAGTGACCCATGGCTGGGCGATTACAAGACAAAGTGGCGCTGATCACAGGCTCGGATTCAGGGATTGGTCAGGCGACGGCAATTGCCTTTGCCAAGGAAGGTGCCGATATTGTCGTCACCTACCATGAGCACCAGGCGACCGCAGAGCAGACCCGCAAGGCGGTAGAAGACGCCGGACGGCGTGCGATTGTCGTGCAGGTCGATGTCAGCGACGAGCAGCAGGTCGAGCGCTTGTTCGAGCAGGCGCTCGAAGCTTTTGGCACGATCGACATTCTTATGAACAACGCTGGCATCGATTCATCAGGAACCGAGGTTGGTGAGATGGAAACAGCCGTCTGGGACAAAGCGATCAGAACGAACTTGTACGGCTACTTCTTTTGCTGTCGCCGGTTCATTACCATTCGTAAAAAGGCCGGCGGCGGCGGTAAGCTGATCAACGTCACATCCGTCCACGAGGAAATCCCACGCGCAGGTGCCGCCGATTATGATGCGGCGAAAGGGGCCATCCGCAACTTGACCCGCACGCTGGCCTTGGAATTGGCACCGCATAAAATCAATGTCAATAATATCGCGCCGGGCATGGTTCTGACGCCATTCAACCAGGCGGCGGTGGGCGACCCCAAGGTGCTGGAAGAGCAGGTGCAAAGCATTCCGTGGAAGCGCGCCGCGCTACCCGAAGAGATCGCCGGCCTCGCACTCTTTCTTGCGTCGAAAGACGCCGACTATGTGACTGGCTCGACGTATGTCATGGACGGCGGCCTGATGCAGAACCTGGGGCAGGGCGC
>JACMIM010000750.1 GCA_014381165.1 Roseiflexaceae bacterium | reverse complement strand
GTCATCTTGTCATCTCGTCATCTTGTCATCTCGTCGTCTTGTCATCTCGTCATCTCGTCACTCTCACCCCCCGATCCGCACTTCGCCCACGCTCCCGCCCTCTTCCTCGAACACCAGCAGCTGATTCTCGGCCTGAAGCCAGGCGGCGGGCAGTTTGTAGCTTTCCTGCGGGCCGATCTGCCAGTAGCGCCCAACATTGCGCCCGTTCAGCCAGATCTGGCCCTTGCGCAGGCCGTGCGGGTGCAGCCGAAATGGGCCGCGCCCATGCTGCTCAGGGCTGTAGGCAAAGCTAGCGCGGAAAAAGCGCGGGCCACGCCAGGGCTGAGGGCTGAGGGCTGAGGGCTGAGGATGAACGTCCGCCGCTGAAACGCCGGGGCGAAAACTCCAGCGCGCTTGGAGCGGCTGCGTTGGGTCGTACTCCACCAGCTGCGCTCGGTAGGCCACGCCAGCATAGTTCTGGATGTTCAGCGCGATCACATTGGTGCCAGGATGCACCAGCTCGCTGATATCGGCCTTGATAAAGCCGCCCTTGTAGTGCCTGCTGAAGCGCGCCACATTCGCCCCATTCACGAACAGCCCGCCGGAGCTGCGGTCGCCGGTTAGGTGCAGTACGTAACGCCGGCCAGCCGTGGCCTCGAATGCGCGCAATAACCATACGCTCGGCCCCTGGAATGCGAAGCTGTCCAGCCGCACATCTGTCGCGTCGGCGCGTACCGCCCACGGCTTGGCATTGGCCACCGCCTCGCCCGCGAAGACCGCTTCCTGCCACAGCGCACTCCAACCGCCGGTTATGTCGTGCTGCCTGCCAATATACAGTGTGTCCAGCAGGCCCTTCTGCTCGCCGGTGCCCGAGCCATAATTGAAGCGGCCCAGATTGTCGGCCAGCAGCCGCAGATCATGCGGGCCTGGGGCAAGCGCCAGTTCGATCGCCAGTTGCGGGCCGTGCGGGTGAACGCCCAGCCAACCCACGTCCACACCATCGAGCACCACGCGCGCGCGGTCGTTGATCTGCGGTGCAACCAGGGCCAGCGTGGTCGCGCGTTCGGTTTCGAACAGGCCGCGGTACCAGCCGTAGCCATACACTGTGCCCAACTCATCCAGCGAGCGCGGCTGCGCAAGCTCCTGCCAGCCTTCGTTGGTGAATACCTCCTCGACTGCGTGCGTGGTCCAGGCCAGTGCCAACTCGCGCGTCGCCTGCGTCCGCTCGATGCGAACTTGCAGCTGCTGCGCGTCCGGCTCAAACAGGTAGGTCGGCGCAAGCCCGCGCTCGCTGACCCGCCGCGTGGCAGCGTCCTCGGCCAGCAAATCAGGCCCGCACACAAACGATCCATCGGCCAGCGGCCACAGGCGCTCGGCGCGCTCGGTGGTCAGCAGCACCACGTTCAGCACCCGCCCGCCCGCCGCCAGCCGCACAACGGTTGGCCGATCGGTCAGCCAATAACGCAGCAGCGCCACCGAACCACGCAGGTCAACCTCCACATTCAGCGAGCTATCACGCTGAATGTCGAGTGTTGCGTGTTGCGTGTTGAATTCGGCCTGGCCGACTTCGCCCGCGAACCCATACAGCACCAGTGTGTCGGCATGCGCCCCAGGCCACAGCCCCAGAATGCGCGAGGTATGATGGGCAAGCGTGATCGCCGGTGCCAGCAGCGCGGAATCCCCCAGCACGGGCAGGTTGGTAAACAGCGGCTTGATCGTATTCGCTTCGACCTCGACCGCCAGGTGCGTGCCGTCGGCCAGAAAAATCTGATGGGTTAAGCCCTCGGGGATACTGTTTTGCAAAAAGGTCGCCGTGAACTCGCGCCAGGCCAGTGGCGCAGCGGGGCCAGCGCGC
>JACMIM010000749.1 GCA_014381165.1 Roseiflexaceae bacterium | reverse complement strand
GTCATCTTGTCATCTTGTCATCTTGTCACCCGGTCACCCAGTCATCTTGTCACCCAGTCATCTTGTCACCCAGTCACCTTGTCATCTTATCGATCGCCTCGACCACGAACTCCGCCGTCAGCGGCAGGCCATTGCAGATGCGCGCCGAGTGCAAGCGCGTGGCGTGCTCGGGGGCGTGCAGTTGAAGCAACTGATGCACTTGGCCGTCCTGGTTCAATTCAACCACGAACACGCGCTGGTGCTGCGCGATAAACGCGCTGGTCGGCTGGCCCAGTGGCAGTGCCCGCAGCCGTAGGTAGCCAGTTTCCAGCCCCTGCGCGCGCAGCCGGTCGCGCGCCTCCTGCACCGCACCATCGGTCGAGCCAAAGGCGATAATGCCCACGCTGGCCCCAGCGCGCCCATCGATCACCGGCTGCGGCACCAGGGTGCGGGCGGTATCGTGCTTGCGGCCCAGCCGGTCGAGGTTGTTCTGCCAGTCGTCGGGGCGTTCGCTATACAAGCCATATTCATTGTGGCCGGTGCCGCGCGTGAAGTAGGCCGCACGCGGGTGATCGGTGCCGGGCAGCGTGCGGTAGGGAATGCCGTCGCCGTCGCTGTCCTTGTAACGGCCCCAGGTCTTCAGGTCGTCTAGATCTCTGGCGCTCAAGACCTTGCCGCGGTCGAGTGGCTGCTCAGGGTAGACAAACGGCGGCGTCATCCAGTTATTCATGCCCAAATCGAGGTCGGACAGTACGAACACCGGGGTTTGCAGCCGCTCGGCCAGGTCGAAGGCCGTGTAGCCGGCCTCGAAGCAATCGGCCATCGAACCTGGCAACAGGCAGACATGGCGGGTGTCGCCGTGGCCGATCGTGTAGGCGGTCAGCAGGTCGCCCTGCGAGACCCGCGTGGGCAGGCCAGTCGAAGGCCCCATGCGCTGAACATCCCAGATCACAGCGGGGATTTCAGCGAAATAGGCCAGCCCAGCAAATTCACTCATCAGCGAGAGGCCCGGCCCGCTGGTCGCAGTCATGGCCCTGGCCCCAGCCCAGCCCGCCCCGACGACGATTCCAGCGGCGGCTAGTTCGTCTTCGGCCTGTACGATCGCATACGTGGTGCGGTCGTTCTCGGGCGGGCGCAGCTTGGGCGCGTACTCAGTCAGCGCATCGACCAGGCTGGTCGAGGGCGTGATCGGGTACCAGGCGCACACATTCACGCCGCCGACCAGCGCACCGATTCCGCCAGCCGAGTTGCCGTCGATCAGCATCATGCCCTCGGTGGCAGTCATCGGCGCAACCTGAAACGGGTCGGTCTTGGGCAGGTGCTCGCGCGTCCAGGCTGCCGCCGTCGCAACCATGGCGAAGTTCAGCGCGATCGCCTTGGCCTTGCCGCCGAAATGAAAGCCCAGCGCAGCCTGAATTTCGTCCATACTGATGCCCAGCAGCTCGGCCAGTGCGCCGACATAGACCATGTTGGCAACATAGTCCTTGAGCTTTGGATCGATGGTCGACTGCTTCAGCAGCGCTTTGACCGGCAGCGGGTAGTTGCTGACATCCGTGCGCGGCCTTGTGAACACCAGGTCGCTGGGATACAAGCATGCCCCGCCAGCAGGTAGCGCCGCGAGGTCGTCGTCGGCAGTTTTGGGGTTGAAGGCAATTAATATCTCGGTGGTAGCACGGCGGGCGGTGTAGCCATCTTTGCTGACGCGGATGGTGTACCAGGTCGGCAATCCTGCGATATTGGAGGGAAACAGATTCTTGCCGCTGACCGGAATGCCCATCTTGAACAGGGCACGGATCAGCGTGTTGTTGGCAGTCTGGCTGCCAGAGCCGTTCACGGTCGCGGCGACCAGCGCAAAATCATTCACCACGGCGGGGCGATCACGTTCCAAAATATCCTGTGGGGTACGCTCAAGTGCGGCGATGCTCATTTGCGTTCTCCAAGTAGACGGAGGCAGCCAACAAAAAAAGGCACCGGCAATGACCGGCACCCTTCAACGCACGGGCCGCCATGGCCATCTCGCTTCGTTCCCGCTTGCTACAAAACGCCCGCGAAGTGACACGCGAACGATCGATCTATAGCGTGGAAACCTGCATAGTATACCACGCTTGCGTATGTCCGCAGCTTCTGTGGGTGGGATTCAAACGCTTGCGGTCATCACCTCGCGCGCGGGTTGAAACCCGCTGCTGGTATCCGAGACGCGCTGATGAACTTTACCTCATGCATCGGGTAGCCCGCGCAGGCGGGCTTCGTCACCCCAGCCAGCGGCTTCAGCCGCCCGGCGTGGGATGGTGCAAATACCCAGTTTACTCATTGAAGTCCATCAGCGCGTTGAACTGCTGCAACGCGCTTCAGCGTGCTTTGGGTGATACCAGCAGGCTTTCAGGCCACCCACATAGGCAGTACGCACAAAACTGTATCTTTATACAGCCTCTGTTCTTGTAATGATAGAGGAGTATACTATTTCTACAGTAAAGGTAGCGCCGGTCGGACTGAGCGCTTGATGCCTGCCAATCTTCTTTTGGACTGGTGAGGTCGCATATGTTCGTATCACAGGACCCAACAACTAAAACAGCCCTGCGCGCTGCGCAGCCAGCAATTCCCAGCACAAGTGCTGCACGCGCAGATCAAGACGACTTGCGGCTGTACGCCGCTGTTATTCAGCAGTCCAGCGAGGCAGTTATAATCACCGACGCAGATCTCGACGCGCCTGGGCCACGAATCGTGTTCGTAAACCCGGCCTTCTGCGCAATGACCGGTTACAGCAAAGAAGAGTTGATAGGCCAGAACCCACGGATACTGCAAGGCCCCGCTACCAATCAGGCAGTGCTTGGCCAACTGCGGGCCGCACTGGATCAGGGAAAGCCGTTTGTCGGCGCGAACACGAATTACTGTAAGAATGGAACGCCCTATCATGTCGAATGGCGCATCACGCCGATTTACGACGACGGCGGGAAGCTGCGCTACTTTGCCTCGAATCAGCGTGATGTGACCGCGCGCGATGCAGCCGAACAAGAGCTGCGTGCCAGCGAGGCAAGGTTCCGTGATTTAGCTACGAACTCGCCCGACTTTATCTATATTATTGACATTGGCGAGCGCACTCCAGTGTACTTCAGCCGCACAACCTTTCTCGGCTACACGACTGCGGAAATGTCCGAGTCTTCCTTTATGATGCAGGTCACCCATACCGATGATGTCGCGCCCGCGTTTGCCTCCTGGCAGCGCGTGGTCGCTTCCCCACCAGGCTCGACCACAATGATCGAATACCGGCTTCACTCGAAGGCGGGACAGTGGGAGTGGGTCGAAAGCCGTGGCACCGTGCTTTCGGCCTCCGCCGAGGGAAAGCCACTGCAAGTGCTGATGACCCTGCGCATTATCACCGAGCGCAAGCAGCTCGAAGCGCAGTTCCTTCAGGCGCAAAAAATGGAAAGCATCGGACGATTGGCCGGCGGCGTCGCGCACGACTTCAACAATCTGCTGACGGCAATCCTTGGCTACACCGATATCCTGCTCGACGCTGCCAAGCCTGACAGCGACACCTACGCCGATGTGAGCGAGATTCAGCGGGCAGCGCAGCGCGCCACCACACTCACCCGCCAGCTGACCGCCTTCGCCCGCCGCCAGCAGATCGAGCTGCACCCGCTCTCTGTCAACGCGCTAATCTTGGATATGACCAACCTCATCCGCCGAGTAATTGGCGAGGATATCGAGCTTGTGCTCGTGCCAACAGCTGAACCTGCGGTCATGCAGGCCGATGCTGGGCGTATCGAACAGGTGATTCTCAACCTTGCCGTCAATGCCCGCGACGCAATGCCGCGTGGTGGCAAGCTGACCATCCGCATCGAATACCTAACTGGGTCAGCGCAGCCAATGATCGACCTTGCAGTCGGACCGTACATCGACATACAGATCAGCGATACCGGCATTGGCATGGATGAGCAGACCCAGCAGCACCTCTTCGAGCCTTTCTTCACCACAAAAGCGCCAGGAGCAGGAACTGGCCTGGGGCTCGCAACCTGTTATGGCATTGTCCGCCAGCACAATGGCCACATCTGGGCTTCAAGCCAGCTCGGAATAGGCACAACATTCCATATCGTCCTGCCAATACTCGATCACCACGCCAAAATCAAGCCGAGCGAGCCGGCCAGAAGCTCAATAATTGGTGGCACCGAGCGCATTCTACTGGTGGAAGACGAGCCAGCCGTGCGTTTGTTAGCGGCGCGTATTCTTCAAAAGCTTGGCTATACGGTGCTAGAAGCAAGCGATGGCCTGGAGGCGCTGGCCGTGTTCAACACAGCCGCGGCGAACGTCGATCTCCTGCTGACCGACGTGGTCATGCCACAGATGGGCGGGCTGGCGCTGGTCGAGGAGCTACAAAAAAAAGCGGGGTCACAACGGGTTCTGCTGATGTCGGGCTACACCGAAACCAACATGACAGTTGCCGATAACACTGCGCGGCTGCACTTTTTACAAAAGCCGTTTACACCACAAACACTGGCCCAAGCCGTGCGTAGCGCGCTCGACCACCAACCGCTGCTCATGCAGGCGGTGTGAGCAGCAGGGCCACATAGAACGTGCTGCCGCTGCCAACCTGGCTTTCCAGCCAAATCGCGCCGCCATGGCGCTGCACAAAGGCGCGGCTCAGATACAACCCCAGGCCAAGGCCTTCGCCGCGCCGCTCGCGCCCGCGCGCAAAGCGGCGGAACATAGTGGCGCGTTGCTCCTCTGAGATACCTGTGCCCTGATCATCGACCGCAATCAGCGCTAGTTCGTCGCCCGCATCAAGCGGCGACTCAGCACCACGGGCACTGGCGAAATCGGCATGGCGCGCCTCCAACTCGCCCGCGCGCTCAAGCGAAAGTGAGACACATATCTCGGTGTCGTTGGCACTATACCGAATCGCATTGCCGATCAGGTTGGTCAGCACCTGGCGGATACGCAGCGGGTCGCAGCCAATCACGAGTTCCTGCTGCTGGCCGTCGAACTCGAGTGCTCGATCGCCCGCCGCCGGACGCTGCTGCTCGATCACCTGCTGAATCAGCGCCACCAGATTGACCGGCTGCACCTGTAGGTTGATCTGGTCGGCGTCCAAGCGCGAGACATCGAGCAGGTTATCGACCATACGCAGCATATGCGTCACCTGCTGGGCCAGAATCGTCAGGCCGCGCAGATCGGGCGAATCTTCATCACGCTTCTGCTCGCGCCGCACCAGCAGATCAGTATAGCTGCGCACGGCCGCGAGCGGGCTGCGCAGCTCGTGGGCGGCCACCGCCAGAAAATCATCTTTCGCGCGCTCGGCCTTTTGACTGGCGGTCACATCGCGGAAGACCACCACCGCGCCCTGCGAGTAATCCTCGTGATTCACCGGCCCGCCGCTGAAGCTCATAACGGTATCGCGCCCGCTGGCACCACGCAGCAACACCCGGTAGTCGTGAAACACCTCGCCGGCCAGCGCCCGCGCCAGCGGTAGGTCACCGACCAGCAGTGGCTCACCGTCGAGCCGGCGGAAGACATAGAAGTCTGGCATCTCGCTTAACTGCTGGCCATATGGCACATGCGAGATCGAAAGCAGGTTCATGGCCGTCTCGTTCGCCAAAATCAGTCGCCCCTCGCCATCACACAAAGCGACGCCCTCGGCGATACCCGCTACCACCGCCGAAAGGCGCTGGCGCTCGATCTCGCTGTAGGTGTACAGCTTGACGTTGGCGATCGCAAAGCCAACTAGGCTGGCCATCATCATGAGGGCGCGCGTGTCGATCCGCTCATACAGTGGTGTGTCGCTGTACATACAGGCCACGCCCGCCACCGTCCCACCCACTAGCAGCGGCAGATAGATACAGCTGGAAAGACCAGCGACAAGTAGCTCCTGCTCGTCCGGTAGCAGCGGGCGACTGATCGGCTGGCCATAGCGTACAGCATCGGCGCAGGCTGCATCGGCTACGGCGATCTCGCCGTGGCGCTCGGCATAGGCAGTGGGAAGGCGGCGCTGTGCGCCAAGCGTCAGGCTGATCCGGGCGGGGTTGTAGAGCAGCAGCATCCCGGCGCTCGCATCGACCACGCCAAGCAGCACGTCCAGCGTGTTGTCGACCAGTTCATTCAGGTCGCTGGCGCTGCTGACAGCAGTGCTGATCGCACTGAATGTTTCCAAGCGGCGCTGATTGACCTGCATCTGAGCCTGAAACTGGAGGCTGCGCAGGTTGCTGGCGATCAGGTTCGCAAACAGCTGCAGGTGCGGCAGATCAGCCTCTGCGATCGCGTTCTGGTCGATCCAGCTCAACAACTCTAGCACGCCCACAATTTCACCGCTCAGGCGCAGCGGCACCAGCACAGCGGTCAAGTCGCGCGGCAGTGCCTCGAACAGCTGGCGCAGGCCCTCCTGATTGCGCTGGCTGAACGCGCCCGCTAGCTCACGGTAGCGCGCCCGGCCCTCGATCCAGAGTGGCTCCTCGCGCTGCGCCGCCATTCCAACCAAGCCCTCGCCTGGTCGCAAGCGAATCTGCTCGATCGCGTCCACCTGGCTGTCCAGCGGTAGGCCATGCAGCGCAACAATCTGTAGCCCGCCTTGTTGAGCGTTATGCAGCCACAGCGCGGCCACATTCACGGTGGAAAGCAGGCGCACCAGTTCGCTGGTCAGCAGGCTGTAGAATTCGTGAGGGCTGCGCTCGGTTGCGAGCTTGGCTGCTAGGCGCAGCAGTTCGCCAGCAATACGTTCCTGTCGGCCAGCATCATCGGCCTGATGTGTAACCTGGTCGGTCTCGAAGCTCATGGCGGCTCTCGTGGCGTGATACGCGATAGGGATTCAGGTATTATATCACGGGAGGTGTGACGCAACACCACGCCCTGCCCAGCCCAGCGGCTGAAGCCGCTGGCTAGCAATACCAAGCCCGCCTACGCGGGCTGAACAGCGTTGCAGCCCGCGTAGGCGAGCTTCGTACCCCCAGCTAGCGGCTTCAGCCGCGCAGTTGCCGGCTTTGCATCTCGCAACGCTTGGTGCTAGACTACCAGCGACACAGTAAATTCACGCTGGCGTGGCTGGCCAGCGCCTTGAGAACAACACGATGATCCGATTTTTACTCGGTGGGCGGCGGCTTGCGCTGACGTTGCTTGTAGTTATGACAACAGTTGCCTTTTGTGGGTTGGGAGTCTGGCAGGTCAGCCGGCTAGATCAGCGGCTGGCCGATATCGCGCAAGCCGAGTTGCGCCTAGCCGCAGCACCGGTTGCGCTGGCGGCCGGTCAGCCGCTCGATCCCGACCAGTTGTATTACCGGCGGGTCGAGCTACGCGGTAGCTTCGACGCCAGCCAGGAGATTCTGCGCCGTAACCGCTCGATCAACGGGCTAACCGGCTTCCATATCGTCACGCCCTTTCGGCTTAGCGGCAGCCAGCAGGCGGTCATGGTCGACCGAGGGTGGATTCCGTATGACGAGGCGACGGTGGAGCAGCGCGCGGTCTTCGCGCCGCCTGCAGGCGAACTAACTATCATTGGTGTGGTGGTCAAATCGCAGGAGGCCGACGCGCCCCCATACGATCCGCCGGTCGCGCCCGGCCAGCGGCTGGACGCATGGTTTCGCATCAACATTCCGCGCATTCAGCAGCAGGTGAATACACCGCTGCTACCGGTGTTTGTCGAGCAGCAGTGGCAGCCAAGCGATCCGACCACACCGCCGATTCGCGGGGAGTCGGTGCCACCGGATGCGGGCAACCACATGTCCTATGCTATCCAATGGTTCTCGTTTGCAATCATTCTACTGGGCGGCTATGCAGCAATCACATACCAACAGTGGCTACGATTGCGAGAAGGCGAGCCAGCAGCGCCGGGCGGAGCATTCGCCGTGCAAGGCGAATAACCGCCACACGGTACGCGAAAAACTAGCTTTTTTGTTTCGTTCGTGGTGCTTTGCACCAAAAAACGAAATAATTATTGATTATTTTCTTGCCCGCCGCAGGCGAAATAAAAGCTTTTGGACAACTGCGTAACTTCTAAACAGATAGCACAGCCTTAGCGCATCAGGCCCCAGGCCAACATGAACAGCATGAGTGTAAGCTGCACACAGCGCAAGCAATCGCGCTGCACCGTGTGCCAGAACTCCTCGCGGCCAAGCCACCACCACAGGCGGTCGAAGCGCTGGCGCAACGGGTGGTTGCGTAATGAATCCATTGTTTGAAACTGCGCAAGACGAAATAGGCGTCGCGTATGGACGACAAGCATAGTTCCCCAGATTCCAATCACCGAGAGTTGCACAAGCAATGCCATCATAGCCCGCCTCCACCAGCATTCTAGGTTATAGTTGTGTCGTCTCCGCTGCCCGCGCAGCTTGTAATGCCTCCGAGAAGGGCAAGATGCTTGCCATCGCAAGCCAAACCTAGAAAACAGAACCGTTAGCATCAAGACACCAAGACACCAAGACCGGAAGCATAGAAACTTGGTGTCTTGGTGTCTTGGTGGTAAATTTCCGTCTTTATTTGGCTACCGCTGCCTCGACCACCTCGCAGATGTAGTGCAACACCTGAAGGTGCGCCTCCTGGATACGCGCGGTGTTGTCGCTGGCGACAATCAGCTCCAGGTCGGCGAGGCCCTGGCAGGCCCCGCCGGTCTTGCCGAGCAGCGCGATCGTTCTGCCGCCGCGCTCGCTGGCCGCCCGTAGCGCTGCCACGATGTTCGGCGAGTTGCCGCTGGTGCTAAATACCACCAGCGTGTCGCCGGGGCGCACCAGCCCCTCGACTTGGCGCGAGAAGATAGCATTATACCCAAAGTCGTTGCCGATGCAGGTCAGCACTGATCCATCTGCGGAAAGCGCCACGGCTGGCAGGGCGCGGCGGTTGCTGCGGTAGCGCCCGATCAGCTCCTCGGCTAGGTGCTGCGCGTCGGTGGAACTGCCGCCATTGCCGGCGGTGTACAGCGTGCCACCGCCAAGCACAGTGTCACGCACCAGCGCCGCGATCGCGTCGACTGTAGCCGCCTGCCCGCGTAATGCTGCCAGAACTGCGGTGATTTCATCTATCTGCATGCCAAAGGTCACGTTCAATAGCTCCTGTCAGCTTCGAGCAGCCATTCCAGCGCCAGCAGGTAGCCGCGCCAGCCGAGTCCGGCGATCTGCCCGGTTGCGACTGGTGCCACCACCGATATATGGCGGAACGGCTCGCGCTTGTAGACGTTCGAGAGATGCACTTCAACGATCCGGGCGGGCAGACTGGCCAGCGCGTCACGTAGCGCAAGCCCGTAGTGGGTCAGCGCGCCGGGGTTGATGATGACCCCGTCGGCGTCCCAGCCCTCGGCCTGAATCAGGTCGATCAGCGCGCCCTCGTGGTTCGATTGCAGCACGATCAGCGCGACGCCAGCAGCCTCGGCGCGCTGGCGCAGCGCCTGGTCGATCTCGGCTAATGTGGTGGAGCCATAGATCTCCGGCTCGCGCCGACCAAGCATGTTCAGGTTTGGCCCGTGCAGGACGAGAATCTTCATACGTTTACCGCCCTGCAATCGGTAGATACATTCGCTGCGGCGCATCGACCGCCTGGATGGTCAGCGGCGCGATCACGTCGGTCACTTCTGAAAAGACCTGCGGGTCGAAGCGCGAGGTCGCCCGCACGACGATCGTGTTGACAGCGTCCGCTGGCACACCAGCTGGGGTGCTGACAATCACCTGTACTGGCAAGCTCACGCCACGCGGGTGGCGCGTCGGTGGCACCGCATAATCAATCTCGATCGGCCAATCCAGGCTCTGCGTGACGCTAATTGTGTAGGTGTCGCGCCCGTTGCCGCTGTTCAGCAGGCTATGCTGGAAGGCGATCACGCGCCCTGGCACCAGCGTGGCACGCCCGTTGGGTGAGAGTACCGCCCCGGCTACCTGGAGCACGCGGGTGGTCGCGGTCGCGCTGCCACGCACGCTGGGGTCAGCACTCGAGCGCGCCGTCAGCACGGTCGTGTCGCGCACGTTAGCCTCCGCCGAGGTCGGCACCTCGATCGTGACCAATACCGGCGCGCCCTGGCCGGGTGGCAAGCGCAAGCTGGCTGGCGAAACAGTCGCACGCCAGCCAAGGCTGGAGCGCGCCCCGAGCGTGTACGAATCCTCCAGCCGTCCGGTGTTCGTAACATATTGGGTGTACTGCACCAGCGTGCCCGGCGGCTGGTCGGACGCGCGGTTGGGCGAAACCAGCACATCATAGGGTGGGCCGATCAGCACGGTCGCCAGTGTGGTGGCGGTGGCACCGCCGGGCGCGGTGCTGGCGCTGATTCGCACCACCGTTTTTGTGTCATCCGGCGCGTTCACCGGCACACGCACACTCAGCTGTAGCGGTGCGCTTTGGCCAGGATCGAGCGGCAGGTCGGCCGTGCCGGTAAACACATAGGTCGATCCAGCCGTGTTCGTTTCGATCACCGCCACGGTTGTAAAGGTTTGGGGCAAACTGCCGCTGTTCAGCAGCACAAATTCAAAGATCACCGACTCGCCAGCCAGCGCGGGCCGCACCGGATCGCGCGGCGAGATCAGCACGCCGGCCACTGGCGCGATGTTGGTGCGAATGCTTGCGCTGGCGCTCGTCGGCGGCAGCGACGAATTGGCAGTCACCGTCGAGGTATTGAATACGCTGACTGGCTGGCCAGGCGGAATCCGCAGTTCCAGTTTCACAATGGCGCTCTGTCCAGCCGGCAGTTCGATTGTCGCCGGCAGCATGGTGGCGATCCAGCCTCGGTCGCGCTGGCTAGCGTCGGCGCTCAAGCTGATCTGGTCGGTGAAGTTGCCATTGTTCACCAGCGTCAGCGTGTAGGTCACGACGCTATTTGGCGGCTCCGTGCTTTCAGCAATCGCGGCAGACAGCGCCAGGCTGGCGATACGGTTCACCTCGACCACATCGTTCACCGTGGTGCTGGCGTTCTGGCCCTGCTGCGCCGTGGCAGTAACCCCGATGCTGGCTGGCCCAGCCTGCGCGCCCGCAGCGACCCGCACGCTGTAGCTGAAGTTCTGCGAGTTGCCTGGTGCGATCTGGCCGGTAGTGGCTGGCGGCGCACTTTCCACCGTCCAGCCGGCTGGCAGCGCCAGCGCAAGATCGAACACCGCCGCGATATTGCCGATATTGGCCAGAGTGTGCGAAAACGTCACGACTGCGCCAGGGTCGGCATTCTGTGCTGGCACCGTGTTCAGCTGCGGTACGGCGGCGTCCTGCACCTGCACCGTGTCTACCCGCACTTCGGAAAGCGGATTTGGGCTGGTGCGTGAGCGGGCCTGCACATTCACCTGATAACTGCCGCCGAGGGTGCCACCAGGCACCGTCACGCAGATCGTCACTGGTGCCGAGGTGCCACGGGCGGCTGCAACCGGGCTGGCCGGCGTGATGCTTGCAGCCCAGGCCGCCGATGGTGCGGTTAGCAGAATGTCGAACGTATCATCGCCATTGCCCTGGTTGCTCAACGTGTGCGTGAAGCAGACCTGCTGGTTAGGGCCGCCGGGCTTTGTGGCCGGGGCGGCGGCGCTCAGGTTGAGCGCTGGCACCAGCGGCACGATCACGCGCACTTCGACGAAGTCGCTTGCACCGCCGCCGGAGGTAGTCGCAGTCAGGCGAATGGTGTAGGAGCCAACTGGCGTGCCCTGCGGCGCGGTCACACTGAAGTTGACCGGCGCTGAGGCCCCGCCGCCAAGCGTCACCGGGCCAAGCGGTGCCGCCGTCCAGCCGCCCGGCGCGCTCACGCTTAGGTCGAAGCTGGCCTGCGCACTGCCCGTGTTCAAAAGCGTGGCGCTAAACGCCGCCGCCTGTGGGCTGGTCAGGATTCCAGCCCCGAGCGTCACATCGGCTGAAGGATCGCGCAAATCCGGCCCGCCCACGCCTGGATCAGGGGCATTGCAAGTAGCTGGGCCTTCCACCGGCGCGGAGAATGCCGAGGTGTTGTTGTTCTGGTCGGTGACAGTAAAGGTCAGAAAGCGCTGGCAGGCAGAAATTGCCACGCTGAACGCGCCCGAAGCATTCTGCCGAAACGAGGTCAGGAAGAATTTACCCTCGTTGGGTTCGCTGACGCTGTTCTGAAACACTTCGACGGTGCAGCCAGTTCCACCACAGCTCGCGCCGCCCAGGTTGATCGTGCCGGTCAGGTCGCCGCCGCCAAAGCCAATCGCGCTGGCACTGGGTGTGGAAATGCCGCCATTCGCGCCGCCCGAGAGCACGATGCCCTTGTGCGTGCCAGCGTCGATATTATTGGTGGCGGTCGTGCGGCTGATCCGGTTACGCTGTGCCGCCGCGCCATTGATCGAGATGCCGATCTGGTTATTGGCAATGTTATTGCGATCAGCTGTGCCGGTGTTGCCAAGCTCGCTGCCGCCATAGCCAATCACATTATTGGTGGAGCCGTCTTCGATCCGAATGGCGTAGCGGTTGGCGGATAGCGAGTTACCCTTGATCGAACTACCGCTGCTGTTGAGGAGCAGGATGCCATCACCGGAGCTGCCACGCAGGTGGCCGTCGATCCGGTTGCCAGGGCCAACTGTGATCTGGCTCGACGATTCTATGCTGATGCCGCCGCTCTCGTTGCCGAGCGCGGTATTGCCCTGGAGCAGTGTGCCAATGCCATTATTGATCAGGGTCACGTCGGCGACACTGTTGAGCTTCACGCCGGTCGCGCGGTTGCCAGTGATCAGGTTATCACTCAGGGAAACGTTGCTGACGCCTTGGCTGATCTGGACGCCCTGCTGCTGGCTTGCGCCCACAAGTGCAGCAGTGCCCGCCGCATTCGGCCCAATCACGTTGCCGCTGATTGTGATGTTGCTGGGCGTGCCAATGTTCGCATCGCCAATAATCTCGATTCCACTTGTGCTGTTGCCGCCGATCACATTGCCACTTACACTCACAGCAGTAACACGGCGCTCGATGCGCACGCCATAGTTGGCGGTGTCGGCTGCCGTGTTGGCGTTGCGCAGGCCGATCCAGTTGTTGCGCACCTGTGCGTTCAGCGCGACCACGCCCAAGGTCGGGCTGGTCTGCGACACCCGCACATTGCTGCGGTTATTGCCGGCAATGTAATTCCCACGGTCGGGGTTATCGCTATCGGGCGGGTTTGCACCGCCAACCAGCGTATTCTGCGAGAAATTGATGCTGACGCCGCCAGCCCGGTTGGGGATCGACGCGCCGTTTGTGCCAAGGCCGATCCGGTTGCCGCGCACGATATTGCCGCTGCTGAATGTGCCGTCGACCGCGCCGGCGATCACCACACCAAACTCGCTCGACTGCTCGATCGAGATAGACGAACTGCCATTGCCGCTGATGACATTACCTGGCCCAACAATATTGTTATCGGCGCGATTTCCGATATAAACACCCGCCAGTTGGTTTGGCACGGCGGCAGTGCCAGCAGCATTCACGCCGATCTTGTTATCCCGAATGATATTGCCGCTGGTCGGGGTTGTGGCCAAGCTGGACGTATTGGTAAGGATAATACCGTTTGGTTGCCCGCCACCACTGTTGCCCGAGATCAGGTTGTTCTCGATGATGTTTTGGCTAGCACCATTGATCAGGGCCACGCCACCATAGACATTATTGGCTCCCCCGCCGGTAATTGCCGACGCTGTGCCCTCGAAGTTGGTGCCCAAGTAGCAGTTGCGAATGGTGTTGCCGGTCGCCTGAGCACCAAACAGAGCAATGCCGCCACCATACGACCCGGCGCTGAGGCCATCCCCGTTGAAGCCATAGGCTCGCAGGC
>JACMIM010000748.1 GCA_014381165.1 Roseiflexaceae bacterium | reverse complement strand
TGAAGGCGCAGCCGGTGTCGAAGGCTTTCTGATCTACGGCGGCTCGGGCGAGCCAGATTCGCTCGACTCAATGAACACCACCACTGGCACCGCACTGATTGTCGCACAGCAAATCCAAGAAACGCTGGTCGGCTTTGAGCCTGGCACGCTTGACCTCGTACCCGAACTGGCCGAATCCTGGGAGGCCAATGCCGACTCAACTGAGTGGACGTTCATCCTCAAAGAAGGCGTGAAGTTCCACGATGGCACCGATTTCAATGCCGAGGCAGTTGCCTTTAACTTCAACCGCCTGGCCGACCCAGAGTTTGAGTTCGGCTTTCGTGCCGAGGGCAACACCTTCCCGATCTTCCCAGATATCTTCGGCGGCTTCGTCGGCGAGGAAAACTCGGTCTGGCAGAGCGTCGAGGCGGTCGATGAAACAACCGTCAAGTTCACGCTGACCCGCCCCGTGCCGCTGTTCCCGAACCTTGTCGCGGCATCCTACTTTGGCCTTTCCTCACCGGAGGCCGTGCGAACCGCAGGCGTCACCTACGGCACGCCCGAGGGCGGTGCAGTCGGCACCGGCCCGTTTGTGTTCGAATCGTGGACACCGGCGCAAAGCCTAACACTGACCCGCAACGAGGACTACTGGGGCGAGAAGGCCAAGATGCCTGGTGTGATCGTGCGCTTTATCGCCGATGCCTCGGCTCGCCTGGCTGAACTTCAGTCCGGCGCGATCGACTTTACGGTCAACTTAGCACCCGACGCCCGCACCACAATCGAAGGCAGCAGCGACCTGCAACTGGTCGAACTGGAGCCGTTCAACATCGCCTACCTGTCGCTGAATATCAACAACAAGCCGTTCGACGATGTGCGTGTGCGCCAGGCCATGGCCTATGCGATCGACAAGCAGGCGATTCTCGATGGCTTTTACGGCGGCATCGGTACCGTCGCCGACGACTTCCTGCCGGATGGCCTCTCGTGGGCGCGCCCGACCGACCCGGAGCCATACGCCTACGACCCCGAAAAGGCCAAGGCACTCCTGGCCGAGGCTGGCTACGCGGATGGCTTCAGCACCATGACCATCAGCGACGGCACTGAAGTTCCGCTGGAACTGTGGTACATGCCGGTCTCACGCCCGTACTACCCGACCGCCCAGCCCGTGGCCGAGGCCTACGCCACCTACTTCGCCGACATCGGCGTGCAGGTCGAGCTGAAGACCGAAGACTGGGGCGTCTACCTGGATAACTGGGACGCCGGCAACAAGAACGGCATGGTCATGCTCGGCTGGACCGGCGACTATGGCGATCCGAACAACTTCCTGTTCACCCACTTCGGCCCTGGCAACGAGGACGAGGCGGGTTACACGAACCCCGAGCTGTACGAGGTGTTGCAGCAGGCCGGTAGCGCGACCAGTCAGGACGAAGCGGCGGCTTTGTTCCAGCAGGCTGGCGCAACGATTAATCAGGATATGCCACGCATCCCGATCGTGCATGCGCCACCAGTCTTCGCCCAGAGAGCGGCAGTGACTGGCTGGTTGCCAAACCCAACCGGCGGTGAGTCGTTCGCGCCAATCGAAGTAGCGGAATAGCTATTTCGCTTGTCACGTCAAACAACTAGCATCTTGTCACGTTTTTGCGCTGCGGCGCAAAAACGTGACAAGGAAGAATGATACATGGGTGCATACATCCTCCGCCGACTGCTCGGGCTGATCCCGGTGGTCTTTGGCATCTCGTTCATCGTGTTCATGCTGCTGCGGCTGATTCCCGGCGATCCAGCCGTCGCCATTCTTGGCGAGCGCTCGACACCCCAGCAACGCCAGCAAATTCGTGAGCAGCTTGGCCTAAACAAACCGCTCTTTCTCGACTTCAGCGGCGAGGGCAGCGTTTTTGATACGCAGTATTTTATCTTTATGGGCAAGCTAGCACGCGGCGATCTCGGCACATCGGTGCTGCGCCGCACCCAAGTAAGCACCGAGCTGCGCACGTTCTTCCCCGCCACCGCCGAGCTTGCAATCGCCGCCATGCTGATCGCCACGAGCGTCGGCCTTTTTATTGGTATCATCGCTGCGCTGCGCCGTGGTACCGTGATCGATGCTGGCACAACGACACTTGCACTACTCGGCGTCTCGATGCCGATCTTCTGGCTTGGCCTTATTTTTCAGTATATCTTTGCTGTTAATCTGCGCTGGTTGCCAATTAGCCAGCGGCTCGATGCCTCGCTAGGTCAAAGCTTTTCCCCAATCACCGGCTTGTATGTGCTCGACGGCCTGCTGCGTGGTCGGCCTGATGTTACGATTGACGCACTGCGCCACCTGATCATGCCAGCAGTGGTGCTTTCGACGGTGCCACTCGCCATCATCGCCCGCATGACCAGATCGACCATGCTCGATGTGCTCAATCAAGATTATGTCCGCACTGCCCGCGCCAAGGGCCTAGCCGAGCGGATCGTCACCTTGCGCCACGCCTTTAAGAATGCGCTGCTGCCGATTATCACGGTGATCGGCCTTCAGTTCGGTTTGCTGCTGGCCGGCGCAGTGCTGACCGAGACCGTGTTCTCGTGGCCGGGGATCGGGCGCTGGATTCTGGAGGCGATTCAGGGGCGCGACTACCCAGTGGTGCAGGGCGGGGTCATGTTCGTGGCCATGGTGTTTGTGCTGGTCAATTTCTTAGTAGATCTCTCGTTCGCCGCCTTCGACCCGCGCATCAGGTATTGATTCTGCCGAATTCATTCGGCGGTTACTACGTAAAACGCGCTTCAGCGCGTTGCCCTAGCAAATGCGCTTCAGCGCGTTTGGTGTGCTAACCGTGAGCTTCTGGCTCGCGGATGGAAAGCAAATGCATGACAACACTCACACCAACCACCCGCACAGCAGCCCCAGCGCCCGCAGAACGCAAGCAGCGCAGCCTGTGGGGCGATGCGTGGCGACGCCTGATTAGTAGCTTTACTGGCCGGCTTGGGCTGGCGATCACGCTGGCACTAGTACTCACAGCGCTGCTCATCCCGGTGATACGGCCCTACAGCCCTGATCGCGATCGCAACCTGCGCCTGCGCTTGACTGCGCCATCATGGTCGCTGCCTGCAGCAGAGCGCGAGCGGCTCAAGCTCGACCTGTTCACAACGCCATTCGGCACCGACGAACTGGGGCGCGACCTGTTTGTGCGCGTGCTTCATGGTTCCCGTATTTCGTTGTCGGTCGGGCTGTTCTCGGTAGCGCTCGCGGTCATCTTTGGTTCGCTGCTGGGGCTGGTGGCCGGCTTCATCGGCGGC
>JACMIM010000747.1 GCA_014381165.1 Roseiflexaceae bacterium | reverse complement strand
GGCCGCCGCCAGGGCCGCCGCCAACGCCAGAGCCAGGGCCGGGGCCGCAGTGGCGGGCGTTCCTGCCGGTGGTGCGGCGCTAGGTGCTCGTAAGGCGGGGGCATGGGGGCGCAGCCCCGAAAAATCCCCTGTTCTTTTTACACATCCGGTTCTATTGCTCTCAGGAGTTACGCAGTTGCCCAAGCGCGTTCATTCCGCCTGCGGCGGGGGTGGAAATAACGAAAATTGTTTCGGTTTTTGGCGCTTTGCGCCAAAAACCGAAACAATGATGCGTTAGTTGCTTGCCCGCCGTAGGCGAAATGAACGCGCTTGGGCAACTGCGTAACTCCTATTATTAGTTCCTTAAAGCAGCGGGGGATCTTCTCGCGAGCTACAGCCCCCAAACCCCCATGCGCTTCGCGCGTTCGTGCTCCGCACAGGCGAGATGTTAGGTTGTTTCCGCCAGCAGGAGCTGGGGTTCGGATTCACGGGCGACCTCGGCCTCGGCGGCGGGCAGAATAAACGTAAACGTGCTGCCCTTGCCGAGCGTGCTTTCGACCCACATGCGCCCGCCCAGCAGCTCGACCAGTTTGCGGGTGATCGCCAGGCCCAGGCCACTGCCGCGCGTGCCGGTGCGGCCCGCATGCACCTGCCGAAACTCCTCGAACAGCAGCGGTAGATTCTCGGCGGCGATGCCGATGCCGGTGTCGCGCACGCTGATCGCCAGGAATGGCCGCGAACCAGCGCCGCCGCCGCGCTCGGCGGACATCGTCACCGCGCGGGCGACGATCGCGATGTGGCCCTCATTGGTGAATTTTACCGCATTCGAAAGCAAGTTGAGCAGAATCTGCCGGGTTTTAGCCCGATCAGCATAGGCCAGTGTCGGTTGCTCAGGCAGAACCGTGCGGATCAACAGCGGCTTGTTGTGCAGCAGCCCTTGGACGGTATCGCCAACCTCGCTAATCAGCGCGCTCAGGTCGAAGGCTTCCAGATTCAGCTCGACCTTGTTGGCCTCGATCCGCGCCAGATCGAGCAGTTCGTTGATCATGTGCAGCAGAAAGCGCCCGTTTTGATGAATCGTCTTCAAGTCCTCGCGCTGCATTGGCGTGATCGGCCCATCCAGCTCGTCGATCATCACAGTCGAGAAGCCGATAATCGCATTCAGCGGCGTGCGCAGCTCGTGCGAGATCGCCGCGAGGAACTTGCCCTTGAGCCGGTCGGCCTCCTGCGCACGTTCCAGCGCGGCCCGCAGCTCGATCGTGCGCTGCGCCACCTGATGCTCGAGATCGTTGTAGAGCCTGGTGTTCTCGATTGTCAATCCGGCAACACTGGCGTAGGTCAGCAATTGCGCGGCGTCGCGCGGGGTGATCGGCAGGCGGCGGGTGTTATAGTCGGCAGATAGCAGCCCGACGATCTTTTCATCGTGGCCAAAGATCGGCACCTGCACATACGCATCGCTGCGCGAGATGCGCTGCTTGGCCTGGAGCACGCGCGGGTGCGTCCATGGATCGTCGACAATCACCGCCTGGCCGCTCTGCACGATATCGGCCTCGACGGTCGCACTGTCAAGCGTGATTGGCTCGAGATTGGCCGCTGCGACAAATGAGCGGGCCATGGCATCGGCACCCTGGCCAAAGCATGCGCTGACACAGCGCAGCTGATTGCCATCGAGCAGGTACAGCACCGACCGATCGAAGCCCAGGTCGTCGCAGACGGCACGCGGGATGGAGTCGAGCAGATCGGGCATGGCCACAATCGTCTTAAAGCGGTTCGAGACCTCGTTCAGCGTAGCCAACCGACGTAGGCTGTCCTCCAGCTCCGCCAGTTGAAGCCGCAGCGCCACCGTCATGGCGTTGAATGAGCGCACCAGATCACCGATCTCGTCGTGGCTCTCGACCGGAATCTGGTGGTCGAGATCGCCGGCGGTGATACGCTGCGCACCAAGCTGAAGCCGCCGCAGCGGGCGCGTGACCAGCAGCGTTAGCAGCACGCCCACCACCGGCAACGCGATCACGCTCAATACCATGACCAGATACACCTGGCTACGCAGCCGCTCCTGACGCTCGGCAATACCATTGCCCACGGCTGCGGCAGGGCCGCTCACCGTCGCCTCTGGCACAACCATGCCCACACTCCAGCCCGAGTACTCGATCGGCGCATAGGCCAGGTAGATGTCGCCCTGCTCAGTTTTCAGGCGCTGGACGCCTTCATCGCCATCGGTCATGCGACCAGCCACCGAGCGCAGGCGCGGGTCGTCGGCGGCCAGCAAATTTTCGGTAATAAACTGTTGATCCCACTCGGTCGCCCCCGGCTGCATATTGGGGCCAACCAGCAACTCGCCCTGGGCGTTGATCAGAAAGGCATAGCCGAGTTCGCCCATGTCGAGCTGGAGGATATCCTGCTTGATTGTCTCCAGCAGCAAATCGAGGCCAACCACGCCGACAAAGCTGCCATCGGGGCCATACAGCGGCGTGGCGCAGGTCGTGACCAACTGGCCGGTGTTGGCGTCGACATACGTATCGACCCAGACTGTGCGCCCGGTGGTGCGGGCGGTCTGATACCAAGGCCGCTTGCGGGGATCGTACTCACGCGGCAGCTTGCTGATAATATCGTGATCGAAGGCGACCACACCGCCATCCTCGAAGGCGATATAGCCCAGGCTGATCAGGTCGTTCTGGGTG
>JACMIM010000746.1 GCA_014381165.1 Roseiflexaceae bacterium | reverse complement strand
GCCGAAAACAATTGCCTCGCTCGAGCGATGGCCGCGCTGGCGTACGGCCCGACCGCGACTTGCTGGAGGAGACATCGATGAGCGTTCGTGCTGCTCTCATCAACACCTACGTGACGTGGCTGACGCTCGTGCTGCCTAACTTTTTGATAGCGCCGGCTTCGGTTAAATCATGTGCCGCCGACAAGGAGTGACTGTATGCAACGCGTTTTGATAACCGGCGCCGGCGGCGAGATCGGCCGCGCCCTGCGCGCCGGGCTTTATGGCCATTACCCGGCGTTGCGCCTGCTCGACATCAAGCCGCAGGAACCTCCGCGCGCGGGCGAGGAGCTGCTGAACGTCGATGTCACCGATCTCGACGCCACGAGCGCTGCGCTGAAAGACGTGGACTGTGTCGTGCACCTGGCGGGAATTCCGCGCGAGGATACCTGGGCCACGATACTGCCGAACAACATCGTCGGCACCTATAACGTATTCGAGGCTGCGCGGCTGAACCGGGTGAAACGGCTGATTTTCGCAAGCTCCAATCACGCCGTCGGCTACCACCCCACCGCGCGCGCGATCGGTATCGATGTGCAGCCGCGTCCCGACAGCCGCTACGGCGTGAGCAAAGTTTTCGGCGAAGCGCTGGGACGCATGTATGCGGACAAGCACGGCTTGAGCGTGGCGTGCCTGCGCATCGGCTCGTACCGGGAGCGGCCGCAGGACAAGCGGCAGTTGAGCACCTGGATCAGCCCGCGCGACATGGTACAGCTCACGCGCCGTTGCATCGACGCGCCCGACTATCATTTTCTGGTCGCCTACGGCGTGTCGGCCAACACCCGCAACCGCTGGGTCGATGCCAGCGCCGATATCCTGGGCTATCGACCCCAGGACAACGCCGAGGAATTTGCGGCCGAGCTTGCCGGCAAGGCCCCGCCGCCAGGCGACCCGGCGCGTGAATGCCACGGCGGGCCGTTCTGCGCGCTCGAGTTCACGGGCGATCTGTCGAAGATCGATTGAAGAACGGCTAACGCGAGGCGTGATCCGCATCTCCTGGATCCCAGCTTGCGAGGCTGTGTAGAAAGTTTTTCCGTGAGTCAATGCAAGCGAACCGCCGCGGGCCGGTTGAGGGTACTGGGCGCCGAAGTAGCCGGACTGGACCGCCTTTGGGTTCTAAACGCTAATCAGTGTCCTGTGCGTCCTCAATTTCTGCATCAATTGCTCAATGCCGAGGATATTGAGCGTTCGTTTCAGGTTGTAGGTCAATACCCCAAGCGCCATTTCGCCTTTGACCTTGGGCAACGTGCGCAACAAAAACCCACCATCGAGTATGGCCTTGAGGTTACCGAAGGGATGTTCAGCGGTGGCGCTACGCAGCCGCATCAGGGTCGCGTTGCCCCGAGCCCGTTCATGGGCACGTTCGGCGGCCTCGGCATACCAGGAGCGCGCGATGCTGCGCCGCTCGCTCTTGGTGCAGCGGGCTTTGTGCGCACATCCGGCACAGGCGCGTGTCCAGTAATAGTCAGTCTCGGCGGTTCGATCATGCTTATAGCGCTTAAGCACTTCGCCCGCGCGACAGCGATAGCTATCGGTGGTCTTGTCGTAGGAGAACATACGCTTCGGGTAGAAAGCCTCGCCGTGGGTGTTGGGTACTTCTGGCATGGGCACCACCGGCGTGATGCCCTTGGCTTCGCAGCCTTGGGCCTGAGCGCCATTCATGTAGCCGGTGTCAGCCAACACGGTCATCTCCGCTGCACCGAGCACCTGTTGGGCTTGGCTGGCCATCGGCTCAAGACTCGTCCGGTCATTAGCGTGCGTAGTCACTTCGTGCGCCACGATGAGCTTGTGCTGGGCATCGACCGCCTGCTGCACGTTATAGCCGGCCAGCGTTGCGCCGCCTTTGCCGCTGAGCATCACGCAATCGGGGTCCGTCAAGCCGACTCGTGGTGTGCGCTCTTCCTTCGCCTTGGCGCCTGCGCCTTGCGCGGCCAGTTCGGCTTGCGCCTGCTCGAGCTGCTGGTCGCGCTGGCGCAGCCGCTTCAGCGCCGCTTCGATCCGCTCGGCGCTCGGCTCAACTTCAGCATCTTCCTGCGCATCGGCTTGGTCCATTTGCTCCAGATACTGACCAATGCGCTGCTCGATCTTCTGGCGTTGTTTGGCGGCCTGCTCGGCAGTCACCAAGCTCGACTTCGACGCACTGGCCTTGAACTTAGATCCATCCACCGCCACCACCGGCGCCTCACCGCCCACCAGCTTTTGCCCGCGCAAGAACTGCACGAACTGCGCACACATCAGCTGGAACGCCCTCGCATTAACCCGCCGGAAATCAGCAATCGTCTTGTGGTCCGGCGCAAGCTGACTCATCAGCCACATCGCTTCCAGGTTACGCTTACATTCGATTTCGAGTCGGCGCGAGGAACGCACCCGATTCCAGTATCCATACAGATACAGCCGCAGCAGATCGTCAGGGGCATAGCCCGGTCGGCCCGTCGCCGCTGGCACACTCTTATCAAACTCGAGCGCAACCATATCCAGCCCGTTCACATACTCATCAATCACCCGAACAATACTGTGCGCTGCGACATAGTCCTCCACCGCAGCCGGCAGCAACGCTGTTTGCGTGCGCGCGATGCCTCGCTTATGCTGATGCGCCATCGTCATCCCTCCACAACGTGCCCGATTTCATTTCAACGTACCACCACACAATGCGATGACATCTGCGCAACGTTTTTACACAGCCTCTTCCGCTGGCAAGACGGCTTTACAACGGCGCTCTCCTATCGGGCTAAGGATTTTGATTAAGGTCGTCTTCCTGTGCAAACAGGAATCCAGGTGCATTGTTGAGTAT
>JACMIM010000745.1 GCA_014381165.1 Roseiflexaceae bacterium | reverse complement strand
GCTGGAAACCCGCTGTTAGAATCCAAAACGCGCTGAAGCGCGTTGACGCGGTGCCAGCCAACCCAACGAACCCCACGCTTGTGAACAGGCAAAAGGCTTTGGGGCTGCGGTTCGACAGCGCGCTTCAGCGTGCTTTGGGTGTTAACCACAGGCTTCAAGCCTGCGGTTTCGAGCCTGCGGTTCGAGCCTGCGCCTACAGCACGCGCCGCAGCCACGTGCCCGTGTGCGAGCCTGGAGTCTGCGCGACCTGCTCGGGCGTGCCGCTGGCCACCACCTGGCCGCCGCCCTCGCCGCCTTCTGGCCCCATATCGATAACGTAGTCGGCAGTCTTGATCACGTCCATGTCGTGCTCGATCACCAGCACAGTATTGCCACCATCGACCAGCCGCTGCAAAATCTGGATGAGCCGCTCGACATCGGCGAAATGTAGCCCGGTGGTCGGTTCGTCGAGAATGTAGAGCGTGCGCCCGGTTGCGCGGCGGCTCAACTCGGCGGCTAGCTTAACCCGCTGGGCCTCGCCGCCGGAAAGCGTGGTGGCGGGCTGGCCCAGCCGCACGTAGCCCAGGCCGACATCCAGCAGCGCCTGGAGTTTGTCGTTGATATTAGGGATGCGCTCGAAGAACTGCTGGGCCTGCTCGATCGTCATCGCCAGCACATCGGCGATATTTTGGCCACGGTAGCGAACGTCCAGCGTTTCGCGGTTGTAGCGCGACCCAACACAAACCTCGCATGGCACATAGACATCTGGCAGAAACTGCATCTCGACCTGAATCAGGCCCTCGCCGCCGCAGTTCTCGCAGCGCCCGCCCTTCAGGTTGAACGAAAAGCGGCTGGCATCATACCCGCGCGTCTTGGCCTCGTTGGTTTGTGCGAACAGCTGGCGGATGGGGTCGAAGACCTTGCTGTAGGTGGCCGGGTTCGAGCGCGGCGTGCGGCCAATTGGCGCTTGGTCGACATCGATCACCTTATCGATATGCTCGACGCCGCCAATCGTATCGTGGGCACCGGGGCGCTTGCGGGCCTTGTAGAGCAGTTGGGCCAGCTTGGGGTAGAGTGTGTCGTTGATCAAAGTCGACTTGCCCGACCCACTCACGCCGGTTACAGCGATCAATATGCCGAGCGGCAGGGCAACCGTGACATGCTTCAAGTTGTTGGCGCGCGCACCGCTGATCGAAAGTTGGCGGCCATCGCCCTGCCGCCGCCGCTTGGGGACTGGGATGCTGCGACGCCCGCTCAAGAACTGGCCAGTCAGCGAGCGCGGCGCGGCCTCGATTTCGGCCAGGCTGCCGCTGGCGATCAGCTCGCCGCCCTGCTCGCCAGCGCCGGGGCCGATGTCGATCAGATAATCGGCGGCGCGAATCGTCGGTTCGTCGTGCTCGACCACCAGCACACTGTTGCCTAGGTCGCGCAGGCGGGTCAGCGTGGTGAGCAGGCGGGCGATGTCGCGCGGGTGCAGCCCAAGCGAGGGTTCATCGAGCACATACAGCACGCCCGACAGGCCCGCGCCGATCTGAGTGGCCAGCCGAATGCGCTGGGCCTCGCCGCCCGAGAGCGTGTTGGCGGCGCGGTCGAGCGTAAGATAGGGCAGGCCGACCTCTTGCAGAAAGGCCAGGCGGCTGGCGATTTCGCGCAGAATCGGCGCGGCAATGGTCGCCTCGCGGGGAGATAGGTTCCTCACCCCTGGCCCTTCTCCCACCGGGAGAGGGGAATCCGGCTCCTGCCCAGCCCGCCGCTCGGCTGCTGAGGAATCCGGCTCCCGCTCCCTCGCACGGGAGCGGGCTGGGGTGAGGGC
>JACMIM010000744.1 GCA_014381165.1 Roseiflexaceae bacterium | reverse complement strand
GAACAGCAGCACAAGAACCGCTATCAGGCCAGGCAGGCGATAGTACAAAATCAGGAACAACATCACGGCGCACAGGCCGATGATACCGGCGATCAGGCTGGCGTTCAGCGAATCCTCTCCCAGGCTAGCCGTAATAGTGCGGCTTGATTCGATCAGCAGGCTTACTGGCAGCGCGCCATACTTGAGCTGATTGAAGATCGCGGTCGCCTCTTCCTGAGAGCCGCTGGTGATCTGGCCGCTGCCGCCAACCAGCGTGGCCTGCACGATCGCGCAACTTTGCACGGCGCTGTCGATCACAATGCACATCGGCTGCTGCTGATTCTGCGAAGTCCACTGCTCCAGGCTGCTGGCCGATTCACCACGGTAGGCGAATGGCACGGCGAAACCGCCGTTCACGCTCTGCGTATCGAGCACCGGCGCAAGCACCGAATTGGTGTCGAGGTCGCTGCCCTTGGTGATGCTTGTGTAGATCGGCAGCTCTGGCTGAGCGGTGGTTTCGGTCAGCGCGCCGGTCGCCGTTACACTGGTGGTCGCTTGCAGCGCGGGCGGGTTGGGGTTGTTGCTCGTGCGCACAACCGTGCCAGAAGGAATATCCTGACCCTGTGGGTCGATGAATTCAAGCTGGCCGGTCGAGCGGAGCGTTTGAACCGCCTGCTCTGGATTATCGACACCGGGCAGCTCGACAATAATTCGGTCATTGCCGGAGCGCTGCACAACCGCCTCGCTGACGCCCAGGCCATTCACGCGCTGTTCGATGATGCGCGCGGCAGTGGCCATCTCGTCGGGAGTGATCGCCTGATCGCCCTGCGGTTGGGCCTTGAGCAGCACCTGAGTACCGCCCTGAAGATCGAGGCCAAGGCGCGTCGTCACATCGCGGCCAAGAAAGGTATTGTCGGGCGCGAAGTTAACCCAGAGCGCCAAACCGGCGATAAGTAATATGAAGACCAAGGCAATCGTATCTCGATTTCGCACGGCGGTATCTGCCTCCATCACGTAGTGGGTGAACCTTCACGCGCATGCGTGGGCCACTGGGAAAAGACGCACTATTATAGATGCTGGCGGGGGGAGCTGTCAAAAGCAGGCAGCGTTCAGCACTCAGAAGCAGATAGAATCCAATCCTGAATGCTGAACGCTCAATTGTGAAGGAGGTGCTACTGCCCGGCTAGCGCGGCATCGATCGCGGGCCGCAGCTCAGTCTGCTTGTAGATTTTGCCATCGATCACGAACGAGGGTGTACTGGGGATTTGCGCGGTCGTCGATTCGTTGTAGGCAGTTTCTAGCGCCGCGCGGTACTTGCCGCTTTCCAATACACTGTTGAAGGCGGCTGTGTCAAGCCCCAGCTCGGTGGCGTACTCGCTGAAGCGAATCCTGGCCTGCGCCAACCCCAGGCCGCTCCACTCCTGCTGGCGTGCGAACAGCAGATCGTGCATCTCCCAATACTTGCCCTGCTCGCCGGAGGCACGGGCGGCCTCGGCGGATGTCACGGCCAGGGCGTGCTGGCGCAACGGCATCTCGTGGTAGATAAAATGCACCTTGCCGGTGTCGATATAATCACGCTGGATCAGCTTGCCCTCGCCGGTGGCATAGGCGGCGCAGCCAGGGCACTGAAAGTCGGAATACTTGACTACCGTCACCGGCGCGTCGGCGCTGCCCTTGCTGGGGTAGGTGCCCAATGTCGCCGTATTGACGGCCGCGTTGCCGCTGGAGTTGGCCCCGCCGCCAAACACGCTCAATGCAATCAATGCGATCGCAATCACGGCGACCACGCCGCCCAGCAGGTAGAGCGGCAGCAGCGACGATTGTTTTCTTGTGGGCGCGGGGCGACCGCGTTGTGAACGAGTGCTCATGAATGTACTGTCCTTTGTGAATGACGTTGTCTTCTGTGCGCCATTATAACGGGCGCGGGCATTCTTCGCCAGAAAGCGCCGCTGGTATTGGCTAAGAAGATCGTGAGTGAGCAACAGGCGGGTTGAAACCCGCTACTGGTATGCCGCCGAAACGCGCGAAAGTGCGTTCGTGCCGTTCAACGCGCCATAGCACGTTTCAGGGTATCAGACACCGGATTCATCAGGTGGCCGTGGCGGCGCACGATGCTAGGCCAGACCTGCCACGCCCGCCGCCCTCGTTATCAATGGTATCATGAGTGGTTGACCACCCTTGCAGGAGTACCCCGTGAACTCATCTGTTGAGCTAGCCGCCGCGCCGCGCACCGGTATTGTGTGGAGCCGTGGCGGAATGATCGCGCTGCTCATGCTGGCAACCTTGATCTGGGGCAGCACGTTTCTGGTCGTCCAACAGACGCTTGCGCTGGTCGGGCCGTTTACGTTTTTGACGCTGCGCTTTGCGGTGGCAACGCTGGCGCTGGCCGTAATCTTTCGGCGGCGGCTGCGCGCACTGCGCGCCAGCGAACTCCGCGCTGGCGCACTGATCGGCGTGGTCATTTTCGCGGCCTTCTCACTGCAGACACTTGGTCTCCAGTACATCACCAGCAGCAAGGCCGGCTTTATCACCAGCCTGTATGTGCCGTTGGTGCCACTGTTCGCGATCGTGTTTCTGCGCCAGTGGCCCTCGGCGCTGGCCTGGCTGGGCGTGGCCATCTCGCTGTCCGGTTTGCTGCTGCTTTCGCTGAACGATCAGCTGACGCTGGCGCTTGGCCGGGGCGAGTGGCTCATGCTGGGCTGCGCGGTGGCCTGCGCCCTTCACATCGTCGCGGTCGGCAAGTACGCGCCGCAGGCCGATCCTATCCGGCTGACGGTGGTGCAACTAGCCATCACCACGCTGTTGTGCGCGCTGGCCGTGCCGATCACGGGTGAGCCGCTGGTCGAGCCGCCCGCGCTGGTTTGGGGCAGCGTGCTGTTCATTGGACTGCTCGCCACGGCCTTTTGCCTGGCGGCCATGAACTTCACGCAGCAGCATATCAGCAGTGTGCAGGCGACACTGATCTACGCGCTGGAGCCGGCCTGGGCCGGGTTGTTTGGCTTTCTGGCTGGCGAGGCGCTGGCAACGCTGGCCTGGGTCGGCTGCGGCCTGATTTTCGCGGGCCTGATTGTCAGCAGCTTGCCGCTGCCGGGCCGACAGGCACAGTAGATACGTGTTCCGTCAATACGCGCCACGCGCTACGTGATACGCTATGCGGTGAGCCGGGCGAAGCATGTGCAGCTAGTTGGATGCCTGGTACGGTCAAGTGAACGTGAGCCGGGGGGGGCGGTGCCGATCTTTATGGCAGATGCTTCGCGCCTACGGAGTTGTTGCCATATGTTCAACGTGTACCATGCAACACACACTACGATAGAACAGGGGTTACATGCCACAATCGAATGCTGCGCTTGGCCGCTTGCTGGTCGTGATCGGCTTCGGCTGGGTGCTGCTGGTCACGTTCGTCCCGCAGCTGTTGGGTTGGGCCGCGCCGGTACTGGGCCTCGACAGCGAACCAACCAGCGCGGCGCTGCTGACGGCGATTAGCGCCGGACTCGTGGCAGGGCCGCTGCTGCTTGGAACACGGCTGCTGCCGCACGCGCGCTGGCGGGCCGCGCTTGAAAGCTGGACGCTGGCTGCGCTGGTGCCACTGGCGCTCGCACCGACTCGGCTGATCGTGCCGGCGGACAGCCAGCTCCAGGCGCTGGCCCAAGCCGGTGCGCTGCTGGGGCTGGCACTGCTGCTGTGGCGGATTCGCACGCCCACACCCGTTCAGTTCGAAGGGTTGGCGCTGGCGTTGGCCGCCGCTGGTCTTCTGGCCATGCCCTGGCTGGCAAGCGGTGCGTTTGG
>JACMIM010000743.1 GCA_014381165.1 Roseiflexaceae bacterium | reverse complement strand
TGCTGCCGCTCTCCGGCTCGTAGAAGCGCAACAGCAGCCGCGTGATTGTGGTTTTGCCGCTGCCAGTGCGCCCCAGCAGGCCCAGTGTACTCCCGGCAGGCAGTTCAAACGAGAGATCGCGTAGGGCGTAGCGCGGCGGTTGCTCGGTCTGTTCGCCGGTCTGCTCGCTGGGTGGGTAGGCGAAGCTGACCCGCTCGAACACCACTGGTTGTGGCAGCGTGTTGAGCGTCCTGGCACCGTGCTGCGTGATTGTGCTGTGCTGGCCGAACAGTTCGCCCAGGCGAATGATCGCCGCGCCGGCCTGCTGCAAGTCCTGAATTTGGCGGCCGATCTGCTGAATCGGCCAGCGCATCAGCTCCAGGTAGCGGAAGATCGCATAGGCTGCGCCGATCGTGGCCGCGCCCGAATCGACCAGCCAGACCGCTAGGCCCAGCGCCAGGGCCGTGGCCAGCCCATAGCCAACGGTTGCGACGCCGCCAGGAATCGCCGCGATGGTGTGCGACCAGGTTAGCGCCCGCGCCCACACGCGCGAGGCCTCGGTGTGGCGGCGCAGCACGTATGCGCTCGCGCCGTTGGCCTGAAGATCCTCGACACCAGATAGCCGCTCCTCGATCACGCTGAACAGCTCGGCGCTGGCCACACTCTCGCGGGTAATCGCTGGGATCGCCCCGCGCCGCGATAGCTCCATGGCGACCACCAGGGCCAGCACGAGTCCTGCCAGCGCCGCGCCGGCGCGCCAATCGATCAGTGTGATCGCAACCAGTGCGCCGCCGAGCAGCAGCGCATTTTTGAGCAGCAGCAGCGCGAAGTTCGCAAGAAACTGGTTCAGGCGCGAGACATCGCCGTCGATCCGCTCGATCAGCGTGCCGGGCGTGGTAGCGCGGTGAAAGCGCATGTCCAGGCTCAAGCAGTGCAGCAGCAGGTCGGCACGCAGCCGGTTGGTCGCACGCAGCCCGATGTCGGTGCTGAGGTAGTTGGTGATGATTGTTGCGCCCTGGTTGAGCAGCGCCACGGCCAGAAACAGCGCGCCGAGCTGCAACAGATCGCCCTGGCCTGCGCCGAGGGCTGCATCGATAAAGCTCGCCAGCAGGGCCGGGCTGGCCAGTGCAAAGCCCGCGCCGGCCAGCAGCAGCACCGCCAGCAGCAGCGCACGCGCCCAATCTGGCGCGAGATAGCTGCGCAGCAGCGCGTGGTAGGAGACGCGAGACGGCGGGGGCGTTGACACGGGGGCCTTTCTGCGGCGGGTAGGCGGCGCAACAAGGGCATACGAAACGCGCTGAGGCGCATTGAAAGAGTGGGCAACGCGCTTCAGCGCGTTTCGGCATATCAGCAGTGGGCTTCAGCCCACCTGCGGCCCGGCGATCGCCGCTCGCCGATTATCGCCCTATGGCCGGGTTGGCGCAAGCGACTTTAGGCGGAATCGTTGCCGGATCTGGCGCTTCGGCGCGGGAGTGACGTAAAGTCTTGCATGGGCTGAGCGCTTGTGGGCTAGAAGCCCACTGTTAGCACCCGAAACACGCTAAAGCGCGTTGCAGTGGTTCAACGCGCTTTAGCGTGTTTTGCATCGTAACAGCGGGCTTCTAGCCTGCTGGTGTGATCCAGCGTCTGCTGCTTCCATGATAAGATACCCCAACATCACCTAGCCCTGCCGGAGAATCCCGTGAATATCAGCAAAGCCGTGATTACCAGCGCCGCGCCCGGCCAGCGCACGCTGCCGCTTCAGCGCCTGGTCGACCGTGATGGCGTCTCGAAGAGCGTCCTCCAGATTATCGTCGAGGAAGCTATTCGCGCTGGGATCGAGGAGATTGGCGTGGTCGTTGCGCCGGGTGATACCAGTGCGTTTGCCGAAGCCGCCGGCGATCAGCGCGGTCGGCTGCGCTTCATTGAGCAGCCACTGCCGCGCGGCTATGGCCATGCGGTGTTCTGTGCCCGCGCCTTTGTTGGCGATGCAGCGTTTCTGCACTTGGTTGGCGATCACTTGTACATCGACCAGAATGGCCAGGGCGGCGCGCGGCGACTGGTCGAGCTGGCCCAGGCCGAAAGCTGCGCCGTTTCTGCTGTTCAGCCCTCGCGCGAAAGCCTGCTGCCGTATTATGGTGTGGTCGGCGGGCGGCTGGTGGCGGGCCGCCAGGATCTGTACCTGGTCGAGCAGGTGGTCGAGAAGCCGACGCCCACGGTGGCCGAGCAGCAGCTGATCGTGCCGGGGTTGCGGGTGGGCCACTACCTGTGCTTTTTCGGCATGCATGTGCTGACGCCTGCGGTGATGGACATTCTGGAGGCGCACGTCGCCGCGAGCGATGGCGGCATTCAGCTTTCGCCCGCGCTGCACGAATTGGCCCGCCGCGAGCGCTACCTGGCGCTGGCCAACTTGGGCCGTCGCTACGATGTCGGCGTCAAGTACGGCCTGCTGAACGCGCAGCTGGCCCTGGCGTTGGAAGGCCGCGACCGCGAGGAAGTGCTGGCCGGGATGGTCGAGCTGCTGGCGGCGCGTGCGACACGATGACGAGATGACGAGATGACGAGATGACGAGATGACGAAGCAATTTGTGCTTATTTCATCTTGTCATCTTGTCAAGAATAAACGCATGATAACACTCACAACCATCATCACTTCGCCCGATCCCGCCATCCGCGACCAGCCGCTCGATCCGTTGTGCCGGGGGGCCACGGCGCGTGAGCTGCTGACGGCCTGCGCCGAGCTGGAGCAGCTGCGCCATTCCAGCGAGAACCTGTACCATCGGGTGCGGGCGCTGTTCTTCTTGTACGCCATCCACCGCTTCTACCTGCCGAATGCCGTGGGCGTCGCGCCGCGTGGCATGATCCCATATGAAGGCTACACGCACCTGCTCAACCGCCGTTTCGAGGAGGCGATTCGGGTCTTCTCCAGCCAGTTGCGCGCCGATGGGCCGACCGACGCGATCTGTAGCGCGCTGGCGGCGGCCTACCACCGTCTGGCCTTTCAGACCCTGGCCGATCAGGTGCGCCGCTCGGTGCGGCAGGTGCGCGGCAACCAGTGGATGTTTCGCGTCGGCCACCCCGCCGACCAGCCGCTGCGCGTGCGGGGCGAACTGGTAGGGGCGCAGCAAGCGCGTCGAGTGGTATCGCCACGAGACGCGCTTGGTGCGCCCCAACCAGGCGTGTCACACCCCATTCTGCGCGAATCGACGCCGGTGCGAATGGATTTGACCCACAGCGGCTGGAGCGATATCTTCTTTCTCGGCATGGACTACCCCGAAGGCGCGCGGGTGCTGAATGTCTCGATCGATCTGGGCGTGCGTGGGCGCGACACCCACCCCCGCCCGCCGGTCGAGGCCTACTTCCGTGTGATCGACGAGCCGCTGCTGCGGCTTTCCTCGGTCGATCTGGGTGCGACTGCCGACATTAGCGAGCTTTCAGAAGTGTTCGACTTCGCCCGCGATCACTTAGGGCTGCTCAAGGCTGCCGTGATCGCCGCCGGGTTGGTGCCGCCGGGTATCGAAGGCTCTGGTCAATCGCTGGCCGACCTGCTCGCCCAGATGGTCGGGCCGGGGCGCGGCATCGAACTAGTCAGCCAGGTCAACGATATTCCTAAAGGCTCGCGGCTGGCCGTCTCGACCAATCTACTCGCCGCGCTGATCGCCGTGTGCATGCGCGCCACCGGCCAGGCGGCCACGCTAACCGGCCCGCTTTCGGAGGATGAACGGCGGGTGGTGCTGGCCCGCGCGGTGCTGGGCGAGTGGCTGGGCGGCTCGGGCGGCGGCTGGCAGGATAGCGGCGGCGTCTGGCCAGGAATGAAAATCATCCAGGGCGTGCTGGCCGCCGAGGGCGACCCAGAGTGGGGCGTTTCGCGCGGGCGGCTGATGCCCCAGCACCATGTGCTGACCCGCGATCAAGTTTCGGACGCGACCCGGCAAGCTCTACAAGACAGCCTGGTGCTGGTTCACGGCGGCATGGCGCAAAACGTTGGGCCAATTCTGGAAATGGTTTCCGAGAAGTACCTCCTGCGGTCGGAGCACGAGTGGTCAGGCCGCGCCGCCGCGATCGGCATCCTCGACCAGATTCTGGCGGCCCTGCGCGCTGGAGATATTGCCACGGTTGGCGCGCTGACCACGCACAACTTCTTTGGCCCGATTCAGACAATCATTCCCTGGGCCTCGAACCTGTACACCGAGCAGCTGATTGCCCAGGCTCAGTCAGCCTTTGGCGGCGATTTCTGGGGCTTCTGGATGCTGGGCGGCATGTCCGGCGGCGGCATGGGCTTTATCTTCGACCCGCGCCGCAAGGCCGAAGCCCAGGAGCGTATGTTTGAGATCATGCGCGCCACCAAGCGGCGGCTGGAAACAGCGCTGCCCTTCGCCATGGATCCGGTGGTCTACGATTTTGCGATCAACGAGCGCGGCACCTACGCCACGCTGCTCCAGGGCGCGGACGCGCTGATGCCGGCGGGTTACTACGCGCTAACCGTGCCGGCCATGCTGCGCGCCGACCCGCGCACGCTGGCCGCCTCGCGCCGCGCCGAGCTCGATCACTTCGGCGAGGCGGTGCGAACACGCCCCGAGCTTGCCAGCATGGTGCCGCGCCTGTTCGACCTGCTGCTGCCGCGCGGGCGGCGCGCCGGTGAGGATGCGCAGTCGCTCGCGGCACTGCTCGATCAGAACGGCTTTGATCGGCTGCAGCACGAGCAAATTCGCATTGACCTGCGCAACGGGCGGATCGGCCTGATGCAGAACCGGTTGCCCGCCACCAGCAGCATTCGCGATGTCGAGCCGGGCGATGTGACCGACGCGCTGGTGGGCCTGCCTGCGCAGCTTGGCGAACGGGGGCTGGCGGCGCTGCGCAGGGGCGAAGTGGCAGTCGTCACGCTAGCGGCGGGGGCGGGCAGCCGCTGGACGCAGGGTGCCGGTGTGGTCAAGGCGCTGCACCCATTCGCCAAGCTGGGCGGGCGGCACCGCAGCTTCGTCGAAACACATCTGGCCAAAAGCCGCCAGGTCAGCCGCGAGGTTGGTGTTGACATTCCGCACGTCTTCACCACCAGCTATCTGACCCACGGCCCAACGGCGGCTTACCTTGAACATGAACAGAACTATGGCTACGCTGGCTCGCTGCTGCTTTCGCCGGGGCGCTCGATCGGCCTGCGGCTGATTCCAATGGCACGCGATCTCCGCTTCGCCTGGCAGGAAACCGCGCACCAGGTGCTGGACGTGCAAGCCCAAAAGGTACGCGAAAGTGGTCACGCCGCACTAATCGGCTGGGCCGAGCAGTCTGGCGAGGGCGACGACTACACCGACAATTTGCCCGCCCAGTGCCTGCACCCAACTGGCCACTGGTTCGAGTTGCCGAACATGCTGCGCAATGGCACACTGGCTATGCTGCTGGAGCAACGCCCGCAGCTGCGCTACCTAATGCTGCATAACATCGATACACTCGGCGCGAATGTCGATGCGGCGCTACTGGGCCTGCATATCGAGCGTGGCGCGGCGCTCTCATTCGAGGTGATCACGCGGCGGCTGGAGGATCGCGGCGGCGGGCTGGCCCGCGTCGATGGCCAGCTGCGGCTGCTGGAAGGCCTGGCGATGCCGCGCGAACAGGATGAATTCGCGTTGAGCTACTACAACACGCTCACAACCTGGATCGAGATCGACCAGTTGCTGCGGGCGTTTGGCCTCAGCCGCGCCGATCTGCGCGACCAGGCTAAGGTTACGGTGGCGGTGCGTGCGCTTGGTGCGCGCCTGCCGACCTACATCACACTGAAGGATGTCAAAAAGCGCTGGGGTCACGGCCAGGAGGATACCTTTCCGGTGGTTCAGTTCGAGAAGCTGTGGGGCGATATGAGCGCGCTGCCCGATCTTAACTGTGCATTCGTGGCGGTACCGCGTGGGCGCGGCCACCAGCTCAAAGACCAGGCTCAACTCGACGGCTGGCTGCGCGATGGGTCGGCAGCTTACGTGGAGGGATTGTGCGCGTGGTGACGTTCGTGGATGCGTAGCCCCCCGTCGTCGCCCGCGCGCCGGGACGCGCCTTGGGGTACGCGGGGGCCAGCCCCGCGTCTACGAAACGGATTGGGGCCGCGCCCTGGGTGTTGGAGGTCACATATGTTTGAACAATTCGTCCAGGTTCTCGCGCTTTTCCTGCCATCGGCGCGGGTTATCTTCGATATACGTGCGAATACGATTCAGCTCGCCTTCACTGCGGATAATGCGATCGTGAAAGCTGCGCTGCCAGATGCGCCCGTGTTTACCAGTGTGCGCTGCCTTGAGGTGCGTGAGCCAGCGCGTCGCAACGATAGACTTATACGCGCCGACTACTGCTGACAGCGAGACAGCCCCTTCCAAACTATTTGGTTGAAGCCACAAAACGCCGTGAACGTGATCGGGCATGACGATCCACGCATCGCAGGCCACTGTTGAAAGTGCGCTGGTAGCTCGTGCCACACGGCATCAGCTATCTCTCGTAATCGCATCGGCGAAGCAGCAGTTTCGGCGGTATGTGCAGATCGTGATGAAGTATGCGCCGGCGCGTCGGTAATCGTAGCTGGGGTGGCGCGGCGCACGATAGCTGTGGTACATAGTTGCTCCTGTTTGACAATGTACCGCAGCCGCCGCCGAAAAGTTACGCGCTTGTAGCGTGGTAAAATAATCTTCGAATCGAATGCCGTTAACCCTCCGTCAGGCAACATGCCATGAAACTCAATGCCGAGCAGCGCCGTGAGGCGTCGTCCGCCCAAACACACATGCGCAAGTTGGCCGAGCGCAACGCCGAGTATCAGCGCCGTCAGGTCGCGGCGCTGGCCCAGCTCGATTGTTTGCGCGGCCTGCCAGAGCTTGCACTGCGGGCGCTGGCCCCGGCGTGCGTGCTGCGCTGCTTCTCGCCCGGCACGGTTATCCTGAACGAGCGCGCTGCTAGCTGGTCGCTCTACCTGGTACTGCGCGGCGCGGTCACGCTTACGCTGCGCGACCGCAGCCGCCGCGAGGTGCTGATCGGCATGTACAGCCGGGGCGACTGCTTCGGCGAGGGCGCGCTGTTTGGCGATCTGTTTCGTGGGGCCGAAGTACGCACCGAGATGACCAGCTACCTGTTGCAGGTGCCGCTTGATACGGTACGCGAGGCCATGCTGGCAAGCCCGGAGCTGGAGGCGGCACTGCGCCAGATTTACCGGCGACACTTGGTTGCCAGCACACTTGGCCGTGTGCCGCTGTTCGGCGACCTGTCACCAGTCGAGCGCGGCCATGTCGCGAGCCTGTTGGAGCCGCGCGCCTATGATCGCGGCACGTTGCTGATCGAGGAACACAAGCCAGGCACGGCGCTTTACTTGATCGAGCGCGGCCAGTGCGCGGTCGAGCGCGACCACCAGTTGCTGGCCTACCTGAATGAGGGTGATTTCTTCGGCGAGATTTCGCTGCTGACCGGCAAGCCGCACAATGCCGATGTCCGAGCACTGACGCCAGTTGAGTTGCTTGAGCTGCCCCGCCCGGCCTTTGTCGAGCTGCTCCAGCGCCAGCCGGCGGTAGCTCAACGGATCGAAGGCGTGATGCAGCAGCGCCTGAGCGCAAATGTCGAGCGTGGTGAGCAGCTGCGCCTGGTGGGCAGCGCGATCGAACACGGGCTGCTGCGCGGCTCGCACTTGCTTGTGCGCGATACGAGCAAGTGCGCCGATGACTGCCGCCGCTGCGTCGACGCCTGTGGCAAGCGCCACGGTACACCGCGTATCCAGCCCGGCGGTGTGCATGTTGGTGGGCTGACGGTGACGGATCACTGCCGCCAATGCCGGCTTGGCGCTGAATGCGTGGAAGCCTGCCCCGAGGGCGCGATTCAGTGGAATAGCAGCGGCGCGCTGATCATCGCCGATTCATGTACCGGCTGCGGTGCCTGCGCCCCAGCCTGCCCATATGGTGCGATCACCATGGTCGATCTGCCGAAGGCCCCACAGCGGCCACTGCGCCAGTTCTGGCAGCAACTGACTCACCTTCACACTGCCACAATCCCGCTTGAAGCTGCACGCCCAGCCCAGCGCCCCCAGAAATGCGATTATTGCCATGGCTACACCGATCTCGCCTGCGTCAGTGCCTGCCCTACCGGCGCGCTGCGGCTGCTGCCGGTCGAGGAGCTGTTTCTGTTGTGAGGCCCTACCGTACAGTAATAGGCACAAATAGCTTCGCCGCGCTTGCAGCCACCTGCACATCGGCTGGCGCGCCAAACGGCCCGCAGCCATTGGCGCTGCAGCCGCGCACGCGCACCAGGTAGCTGCCAGGGTCGCCAAGCAATCTGGCGTTGGGCGTGGGCGCGATAACTGTCCAGTTCATTGGCGGCGTGCTCGTGCGTTCGACCCAAACTTCGTAGCTGCTCGTGCCCGCAAGCGCCTCCCACATGGCGTGAATCAGTGGGCTATTCTGCTCCGCGCTGGCAACCAACCCTTGCGGGGCAAGTGCAGGCGCGGGCGAACTCGTCACCAGCGCGAAGGGCTGGCGCTGCGTCGTTGGGTCGTCGGGGCGGCCTGGTACTGCCGTGCCGGAAACGCGCAATGTGTAGGTTCCAGTTGTCGGCGCGGTGAAGCTGAACGCCTCGGCATTATTGCACACGTCATAGTCGGCCACACGGCACTCTGGGCGCAAGGCCGCGCGCTCGTTGCCGCGCGCCAGCACGCCCTGCCCATCGCGCAGCTCCAAGTCAAGGTTGTTCAACAGCGCCCGCCCGACCAGCGCCGCTGTCGGCGGATCAGTCCACGTCAATGTAACTCGCACCGTTTGCCGTGCGACAAGCGTGATCTGGTAATCGCGTTTGTCGCCGTTGCCTAGCCCCTGCGTCTTGGGCACATCGATCAGCAGCGGCGTGTCGCCAATCCCTACCGTCGCCGCGACATTCAGCCGCCCCCAGCCCTGCACACTATTCGGCCAAGCGGCGGGAATCTCGCGTTGCGGGCCAGTGCCATATTGCCCCGGCATCAGGTCGGTCGCGCCATTGAGCAGCAGCGCCTTGACCAGTGCCGCGCTTGGTGCGGGCAGCGGCTGCAGCTTTTCGGCCAGCCACTGCCGGGTTAGCGCCGCTGCCCCGCTCGCCATGGGCGCTGCCATGGACGTACCGCTCTGGTAGGCGTAGTTCAATCCATAGGCCGGGTAGTACAGGCCATCGAAGGCCAGGTGCGAGACACTGGAAACGATGTCGACGCCCGGCGCGACCAGCTCTGGCTTGATTCGACCGTCCACAGTCGGGCCGCGCCCTGAAAAGGCGGCAATGCCAGTGGGGTTGTCGCTGCGCCGGTCGCCGAGAATTGGCGCGATGGTGCTGAGGCGTTCGCCCCAGGTGCTGGCGCGCTCGGGCCGGTAGCTCTCGCTTGCACCCACGGTCAGGACATTCTTGGCAGTACCCGGCGCGGCCACCGAGCCAGCGTCAATCACGCCATCGGGCGTGCAGCGCCCGCCTTGAAATGGCGCGCAGTCCTCGCCGTAGTTGCCTGCCGCCGTGACCATCAGCAGGTCGTCGTGCCGCCAGATAAACTCGTCGACGCTGCTGGCGGCCTCGGTGTAGAGTCCGTTCGCGCCGCTGTAGCCCCAGCTGGCGTTCTGCACCCGCGCCCGATTGGTATAGCTGTGGCGCAGCACATCGGCGATTGCAAATGCGCAAAGCGCCCTGCCGCCCTCCGGGCTGGCGACGTGTTGCACAAGCAGGTTGGCACCAGGCGCTACGCCCGCAAACTGCCCGCCCGAAGCAGCGCCACTGCCCGCCGCCGTTCCTGCCACATGCGTGCCATGGCCACTGCGGTCGCTCCAATCGCCGCCGCTGGGGCAAAGATTCGCGCCCTGCACCCGCGCTGGTGCGAAGTCGGGGTTCATCCCCGCTTGCACCTGCTGCTCCACGTCCAGCCCGGTATCGGCGATCGCAATCGTCTGGCCGCGACCATCGAGTTCAGGCAGCTGCACCCGCGCTGCGTCAAGCTGAATGATCCCGCCGCCAACATCGTTAAAGAGTTCTGCTAGGCGCGCAGGCTCGGCCCACATAATGTCATCGCGGGCCAGCAGCGCCTCCAGCCCCGTGGCATCCACCCGAACCCGCAGTTGCGGCCCAAAGGCGGCCCGCTCGACGGCGAGAATATCGCCGCCTGCCGCCTCCAATGCCTGGTCGATGGCCGCAACATTGGCATCCACCGTCGCCAGCACGATCAGTTCGCGCAGAGGCTGCGCTGGTTCTACGGCAAGTTCGGGGGCGAGCTTATACGCGGGCAAGAACGGGCCATGCCAGCGCAGCGCTGCATCGGCAAGCTGAAGCGGGTTGTCTACCCGCGCTAGATAGGTGTTGACTGGCACATACAAAAGCAGCTCGACGCCATTCACGTGTAGTCGCGCGATTTGGCTAGGGTCGAGCGGCGCGTCGAATTGAAGTAGGCGCAATGTCGAGTCGTCGGCACTGGTTGCGCGTGTCGCTGCTAACTGTGTCGGATCGAGCGTCGTTGTGCGGAGAAAGATGCGGGTCGGCGGGGAAGCCGTGCCGGCGACTGGTCTCACGCTCACAGCAATGGCGAGCGCGACCAACGGAAGCAGGAGCAGCGTGCGTTTCATAAGGCCATTGTAGCATGGGCGGGTAGAAAACAGCTAAAAGCTTGGCAGGAAGCTGAACATCGTTTCAGCCCGCGCAGGCGGGCTTCGTCCCCCCAGCCAGCGGCTTCTGCCGCGTGGCGCGGCTGAACACCGTTTCAGCCCGCGCATGCCGGCTTCGTCCCCCCACCCAGCGGCTTCAGCCGCGTGGCGCTGCTTCAGCGCCGGGTCGGGTTCGTTGCCCGCGCGGTTACGCTGCCGTCTTATGATGCTAGGTAGTAATACGTCGCTGGTCAGCAAGGGAGCCGTCGTGGCCCGATTCACCAGTTTAATCGATTCGCTGCTGAAGCTGCTGTTCCCTGAGCGCTGCGCGGGCTGCGCGAAGACTGGCCAGCTGCTCTGTGCAGCCTGCTGCCAACGGCTCGCACCCTATCCCGGCAAGCCGCGCGCGCTGCCCGGCCTGAGCGATGTAACGATCGCCTACCTCTACCAAAGCCCGCTGCGCGAGGCGGTTCACGCCCTGAAGTACCGTCGTCGGCACCGGGTGGCCCAGCCGCTCGGCCAGCTCCTTGGAGCGCTGGTGGCCGAGCACGCGCCCCGCTGTGTTGCAGTCCTGCCTATTCCAATGCACAGCACCCGCCTGGCCGAGCGTGGCTTCAACCAGGCTGAACTGATCGCGCGCGCCGCCGCTGCCGACGCCGGGCTGCCCTGCCTCGCCCAGGGCCTCAGCCGCATGCGCGGAACTGCGCAGCAAGCCAAACTCAATGCCCGCGAACGCCAAGAAAACATGCGTGGTGCCTTCGCCTGGGTTGCCGCTAGCGCCCCGCCCGCTCGCGTGGTCTTGATCGACGATGTGCTGACAACCGGGGCGACCATGAGCGCGTGCGCGCTGGCTCTGCGCGCGGCTGGCTGCACGGAAGTGTACGGCATCGCACTGGCGCGCAGCAGGCCGGATCTGGGGTAGCGTGATCAAGCAAAAAGAGCGGGCAGCGGCGGGTTTCAAACCCAGCGCTGCCCGCTCTTTTCAAACCCGCCGCTCCCGCTCTTTTCGTTTCCGCCGCTCCAGCGCTTTTCCGTGCTTTACCAGCGGCCCTTCTGGCCTGGCATTTCCACGCCAAAGATGCTTGGCGGCAGCTTGAAACCGTGGGCCTCTAGCCGTGTCGTAAAGCGTGGGCGCGTGCCGGTCGGCCGCAGATCGGCGATCACCTTGCCATCGGTGGTCTTGCCCTTGACATCGAGCACAAAGATATCCTGAAGCACCACGGTGTCGCCTTCCATGCCCTGAACTTCAGTGATGTAGGAAACCTTGCGCTGGCCGTCGTCCAAGCGGGTCTGCTGCACGATCAGGTCGATTGCCGAGGCGATCTGCTCGCGGATGACCATGAGCGGCATGTCCATCCCGGCCATCATCGACATCGTCTCCATACGGGCGATCGCGTCGCGCGGCGTGTTGGCGTGCAGTGTGGTCAGCGAGCCGTCGTGGCCGGTGTTCATGGCTTGCAGCATGTCCAGCGTCTCGCCGCCGCGGCACTCGCCGATCACAACGCGCTCGGGGCGCATACGCAGTGAGTTCATGACCAGATCACGGATGGCCACGCGGCCAGAGCCATCGATTTCGGCGGGCTTTGCTTCGAGCCGCACCACATGATCCTGTGATAGTTTCAGCTCGGCGCTGTCCTCGATCGTCACGATCCGCTCGTCGTCGGGGATGAAGTTCGAAAGCACATTCAGCAGCGTCGTCTTGCCCGAACCAGTGCCGCCAGACACGACCACATTCAGCCGGCTGACCACGCAGGCGCGCAGGAATTCACCCATCTCCGGCGTCACCGAGCCGAATTTAACCAAGTCCTCGATCTGCAACTTCTTCTTTGAAAACTTGCGGATGGTGATCGTTGGCCCATCGATCGCGCAGGGTGGAATGATCGCATTGACACGGCTGCCGTCCGGCAAACGTGCATCTACCATCGGCCACTTACGGTCGATTCGCCGGCCTAGCGGGCGGATGATTCGGTCGATTACCTTCAGCACATGCTCGTCGTTGGCGAATTGGATGGGCGCGACCAAAATCTTGCCCTTCTGCTCGATGTAGACTTGCTTGGGGCCATTGACCATGATCTCGCTGATACTTTCATCGTGCAGCAGCGGTTCCATGGGGCCGAAGCCAAACAGTTCGTCCATGACCATCTCGTACAGCTGGCGCACCTGCGCCTCGTTTAGGTTGACATTGCCCTGGCGATAGTAGTTGGTGAAGCGCTCCTGGAGCAGTCGCTCCGATTCAGGCGAGCGCTTGAGCTCGGTCTGATTGTTCAGCGAACCCTGGATTCGGTCGACGATCCAAAGTGACAGTTCAAGGATTCGCTGCTGGCTGGCTTCGTCGCTGCCGCCCGGCGCGACTGTGAGCGGCGTTTCGGACGCCTGCACGCGCTCCTCGAGCGCCGAGGGGCGTGGCGCTGGCGCGGCGGTTTGTGCGGGCAGTGGCGGTAGTGCCGCCAGTGGCCCGCCAAACGATGAGCTGCGTGGCTCCGGTGGTGCTGGCGG
>JACMIM010000742.1 GCA_014381165.1 Roseiflexaceae bacterium | reverse complement strand
GATCGTCGCAAGCACACCAATCCTTGATGAACTGCGCAGTTCGACCCAGGGCACCAACAGCATCGCCTACCTGATCGATACAACCACAACTGCGGCCGTGCTCGATGATGGACGGCCGCGTTTTACCCTGCCCGACCAGCACGCACAGTTGTTCGCACGTACCGGCGATGTACAGGAGTACGCGGGTGCGCGTGATGTGAGTGTTGTCGGCGCGACAAACCTTGTGGTGCCAATGAGCGGCGTGGCGACCAATCTGGCGGTTGTGGTCGAGCAGCCAGCAGGCGTGGCATTTGCTGATCTGCGGCGCAGCCTGTGGGTGCTCGCATTGGTGATTGTGCTGGTCGACGGCCTGGTATTGATCTGGGCGATTCGTCAGGCGCGGCTGATCACCGAGCCACTCAAGGCGCTGCGCAGCGGTGCGAATCTAGTTGGCAGCGGGCACCTTGACCACCGGATTGGCGTGACCTCCGCCGACGAGCTGGGCGAAGTCGCCACCGCCTTTAATCAGATGACTGGACACCTTCAGCAGTCGCTCGCCCAGATCGAACAGCAGAATGAACATCTGCGCCAGGGGCTTGCACTGGCTCGTGATATTCAACTGGGCTTGCTGCCGGATCTGGCCCCTTGGGGCAGCGACGAGCTGGTTGTGTTTGCGCGCTCCATCCCGGCCTATGAAGTCGGCGGCGATTTCTACACCTATCTTGCGCTGCCTGAGGGCCGGGCCGCGATCGCGATTGGTGATATCTCTGGCAAGGGCGTGGGCGCAGCGCTGCTGATGTCGCTGACATCCAGTGCTGTGGAATCGCATGGGCGCGAACTGGAGCACCCGGCTGAGGTGCTCAGTGCGCTGAATCGCCAGCTTGCGCCGCGGCTCAAGGCCAACCACATGAACGCCGCGCTGATGTTCGTGGTGTTTGATGCGCGGGCGCGGCAGCTACGGGTTGCCAATGCTGGCATGATCGCGCCGATGCTGATCGGTGAGGCAGGCAGCCACTTTTTAGATGTGGGCGGCCTGCCGATTGGTGCCTATGCCGGTGCGCGGTATCACGAGATCACCTATGATTTGCAGGCTGGCGATACGCTGCTGTTACTCAGCGATGGCGTGGTCGAGGCGCACAATGCGTCTGGCGAGATGTTCGGCTTCGATCGGCTGGAGACGCTGCTGAATGACGCGCGCCCGCTGGGCGACGTGCGAGTTGTGGTCGAACTTGTGGTGGCCGAGGTACAAGCTTTTATTGGGGACGCCGAGCAGCACGATGATATTACGCTGGTGGCAGTCCGACCAGCAGTGTTGGTGAATGCAGCTGTTGAAGAGGAGCAGGCGGCAGGCTATGCAGTTGTTTGACACCCTGCGCGGAACGAGCGCAACCCTTGAGTCCCAAGATCGCCCGCTGACACTGTATGTCTGCGGAGTGACGCCATACGACACCACGCATATCGGCCACGCGCGCACCTTTTTGATTTTTGATGTGCTCCAGCGCTACCTGCGCGCCCAGGGCGCAGAGGTGCGCTACTGCCAGAATGTGACCGACGTGGACGACCCATTGTTCGAGCGGGCTCAGCGCGATGGAATCGATTGGGCCGAGCTGGCGCGGCGTGAGATCGCACAATTTCGCGCCGATTGCGCGGCGATGAACATGCTCGTGCCAACCTACACGCCGCTGGCCTCCCAGGAGATACCGGGCATGCTGGCGATCATCGAGCGGCTGATCGAACTAGGCTATGGCTATGTGCGCGGCGGCGGGGTGTACTACCGCGCGCGCATGGCCGCCGATTATGGTGCCATGCCAAAGCTCGACTACGCTGGATTGCTGGCAACCGCTAACCAGCGCGGCAACAATCCCGACGACGCTCACAAAGAGGACCCACTGGACTTCGTGCTCTGGCAGCCCTCGCGAGCTGGCGAGCCGGCCTGGCCCAGCCCATGGGGGCCGGGCCGGCCCGGCTGGCATATCGAGTGTACCGCCATGGCGACACGCTACCTCGGCGAACAGATCGACATTCACGGCGGCGGCAGCGACCTGATCTTCCCGCACCATCCATCAGAAATCGCGCAGACTGAGCCAGTGACTGGCGTGCGCCCGTTTGTCCGCTTCTGGGTGCATGGCGGCATGGCCCGGCTGGGCGGCGAGAAGATGTCGAAATCGCTTGGCAACATCGTCTTCGTGCGCGATGCGCTGCAAGAGCATAGCGCCGATGCACTACGCTGGTACCTCATGTCATTCCCGTACCGCGATGATTTCGACTATGTGACAGCCGACGTGGTGGCGACCGAGGCCAAGATCGCCCAGCTCGCCGCTGCATTACGGGCGGTGGGCGGCGCTGGCTCTGAGCTGGATGCGACACCAGCGCGCGCTGCGTTTCTGGCGGCGATGGACGACAACCTGAACACGCCGCTGGCCCTGACCGTACTTGACGACCTAGCCAGCGCGGTTGTTCGCGGCGCAGCGGCAGGGCAGGACGTAGGAGCAGCGCAGGCTGTACTTGGCGATCTGGCGGGCACGTTCGGCTTTCTAGCGGCGCATATGCTATAATAGCCATCCAGCAAACAACGGATCCAACCACGCCGCTCGCATGAGCGGCGTTCGTGTGAGGAGCACAAATCTATGGCCTCGACAACTGATTTGCGAACGAATGTGATTATTCGCTGGAACGGCCAGCTGCACCGCGTCACTGAATTTCACCATCACGCCCCCGGCAACTGGCGGGCGATGGTGATTATGAAACTGAAGAATGTTCAGACCGGCAAGACGGTCGAAGAGCGCGTGCGGGCCGGCTCCGATGTCGAGATCGTGCGGGTGGACAAGACGCCCATGCAGTTTCTCTACCGCGAGGGCGACTCGTTTCACTTTATGGATAACCAGACGTTTGAGCAGATCGAGATCGCCGACGACGCGATCGGCGAGCCAGCGCAGTTCCTTAAAGAAGGCGATATGTGCGATGTGCTGTTCTACGACCAGACTCAAGTTCTCGGCGTTGACGTGCCGTTCTTCGCCAACCTCAAGGTGACGGAATCGGCGGTGGCACTGCGCGGTGATACCACTACCAATGTCAATAAGCTGGTCACGGTCGAGACCGGCGCACAGGTGCAGGTACCGGCCTTCATCAACGAGGGCGACGTGATTCGGGTCGACACGCGCAACGGCAGCTATATCGAGCGGGCCAGCAAGTAAAGGGCTGAGGGCTGAACGAGGGCGGAGGGCGGAGGGCTGAACAATGATAAGAACAGTCCTGGCGAGACGTTGGCGCGACGTTTCACCGGGGCTGTTGCTATTTGGTTCGCCGCTGTAAGGCCCGCGCTCGATTCGTGTACAATAGGCGTGCAGCAGCCAACAGATGAGGCGTGGGCGAGATGTATGTAGTGACGGTGGCGCAGATGCGCGCCCTTGAACAGTCGGCGGTCGATGCAGGGGCCTCCTGGCCGGGCCTGATGGAGCAGGCTGGCTTTGGTGTCGCGCACGAGGCGCTGCTGCACCTGAGTGACCTGCCGCACCGCCAAGTTGTGGTGCTGGTTGGCCCCGGCAACAATGGCGGCGATGGCCTGGTGGTTGCCCGCCATCTCCATGATGCCGGTGTGCAGGTGGCGCTGTATCTGTGGCGACGCAACCAGGACGACCTGAATCTACAGCGTTGCCGTGAGCGCAATATTTCGATGCAGCGCGCCGAGGTCGATACGCAGCTTGCTGCATTGCGGCACTTGATGAGTGGTGCTGGCCTCCTGGTGGACGCGCTGCTGGGTATCGGTCTCAGCCGCCCGGTTTCTGATGATTTGGCGGTAATTATGCGCTGTGTCAACGCGCGAGATCTGTCGGCTGGTTCGCTTGTGCTGGCGGTCGATGTGCCAAGTGGCATCGATGCCGATACCGGCGCAGTCGGTGGCGAGGCCATTCGTGCCGATCTAACGGTGGCAACCGGCGCGATTAAACGCGGCGTGCTGTTGTACCCGGCGCGCGCGCTGGCCGGCGAACTCAGGCTTGCGGAGATTGGCATAACGCCAAAGCAATTGGAGGGTTTCATGAGTGAACAGATTAATGCCGATAGCGTCCGTCGTCTGTTGCCTGCACGCCCGGCGGACTCGCATAAGGGCACGTATGGCAAAGCTATGGTTGTGGCTGGCTCGGTGTACTATCCCGGCGCGGCGACCCTGGCGACCAGTGCTGCGCTGCGGGTTGGCGCTGGTCTGGTGACATTGGCAACTGGGCGCAGCGGCTTGGCTGCGCCCGGTCGCGCACCTGAGGTGACGCTGCGACCGCTGCCAGACGAAGTCATGGGTATTCTGGGCGAGGACGCGGCCAATGAGCTGCTC
>JACMIM010000741.1 GCA_014381165.1 Roseiflexaceae bacterium | reverse complement strand
TTGTTTCTGCGCCCGCGCTGCCATCGGATCTCGCGCCGCTCGACGATTTCGCGGGCGTGGTGCTGATCGACGTGCCAGCTGGCGACCTGACGCTCGACCAAATGGCCGCGCTGCGCGAATATGTGCGCAGCGACGGGCGTGGGCTGGTGGTGACTGGTGGGCGCTCCAGCTTCACACTCGGCGCGTACAAGAATACGCCGCTCGAAGAAGTGCTGCCGGTGCTGATGGAGCCGCCGCCGCGCCCGCAGCGCAGCGACGTAACCATGCTGCTGATCGTCGACCGCTCGGCCAGCATGAGCGGCGTGGCTCCCTCGAAGTTCGACATGGCCAAGGAGGCCGCGCTGCTGGCCACCGAATCGCTGCGCGACGAAGATCGCTTAGGCGTGCTGACGTTCGACACTGGCCCTTCGTGGGCGGTAGAATTTCAGCAGATCGGCAGCGGGTTGAGCATGGCCCAGATTCAAAACCAGATTGCCGGCATCGAGATGGGTGGCGGCACGGATATTTTGGCCGCATTACAGACCGGCCTGCCGGAGCTGGCCGCACAGCCGGGTGGGGTGCGCCACGCAGTATTGCTGACCGATGGCCGCTCGTTCACCAATGAGTACCCGCGCTACCGCCAATTGGTCGAGCAGGCCCGCGAGCTGGATATCACGCTTTCGGCGATCGCAATTGGCGCGGATTCAGACACGCAGCTGCTGCAGAGCCTGGCCGAATGGGGCGCGGGCCGCTACCATTTCGCCGCCGAACCCGATGACATTCCGCGCTTGACCATGCTGGAAAGCGAGATCGCCCGGAGTGAACCGCAGATCGAAGGTGATTTTCGCGCTAGCCAGACCGCGCCGCACCCGCTGCTACGCGATTTTCCCGCCACTACGCTGCCACAGCTGGCCGGCTATGTCGGCACCACACTCAAGCCACAGGCTGAAATCGTGCTGGCCTCGCCCGACGACGACCCCGTGCTGGCGGTCTGGCAGTACGGCCTGGGTCGGGCGGTAGCCTGGACTCCAAGTGTCGAGGAACCCTGGGCACCAAACTGGTCGAACTGGCCAGAGTACGGCGATTTCTGGGCGCAGATCATTCGCTATGTGCTGCCCGAGCCGGACGGCGGGCTGACTCAGGCCCGCGTCAGCCCACGCGGCGACGAGGTGACTATCAGCGTCGACGCGCGTTTACCGGGCGGTGCAACCCTTGACTTGGCCGACACCCAGGCTACGATCACGCTGCCCGATGGAGCGACCCGCACGATTACGCTGCGCCAAACTGGCCCGGGTCGCTATGCGGAAAATGTGGGGCTGCCGACCGACGGCGCGTACAGCATCGAGGTTGTTCAGCAGAAAGACGCGCTGCGCCGCCAAGTGAGCCTGGGCTATGCGCAGCCCTACCCGGCTGAACTGCTGCCGGTGCGCGGTGGTGCAGCGCTGCTCGAACAGATCAGCGCCGTGACTGGCGGCGTGGTGCTCGAGCCGCTGGTGGCGGGCGCAGCTCCAGTGGGCGTAGCTGAACCCGCTATCAGCGCACCTGAGGCGTTCGGGCTGGCCCCCTGGCTGTTGCTGCTCGCCGCGCTGCTGTGGCCGGTCGAGATAGCAGCGCGGCGCGGCTGGCTGCGTGTGTGATTGCAGATCGCCTGCGGCGGCCAAGGAAGTACCTCATACTTGTTTCGTTGTTTGGTGCAAAGCACCAAACATCGGAACACAAGACATTTTTTCATGCTGCCGCAGGCGCAAGACGCCAACTGCGTAAGTCCTAAGATTGTAGACGTGAAGATGAGACACATGGCCGATTACCCATTGCCGGCGATTCCGGCCAACCACAACCGGCTAGGCGAGGAACTCGTCGCCCGGCTGCTGATCGAGTGGCCGCTACGGCAGCAGTTCAGCCGGGTCTGGCTGAAGATCGAGGGGCCACTGCCGACGCCTGCCGACGGCCCGCTGATCTGCTACATGAATCATTCCTCGTGGTGGGATGGCTATGTCGCGCTGTTGCTGCACCGCGCCGTGTTTCGGCGCAGCTTTGAGGCCTACCTGATGATGAGCGAGGCGCAGCTGCGGCGCTTCCGCTTTTTTACTTGGCTGGGCGTGTTCTCGGTCAGCCGGGCCGACAAACAGACGGCGGCGCGATCGCTGGCTTATGCGGCGGGCAAGTTGGCCGAGCGGCGCGACCGCTACCTGTGGATGTTTCCCGAAGGCAAGCTCACGCCGATCGAGCGCCGCCCGCTGCAATTGTACCCAGGCGTCGCGCGGATCGCCCACCAGGCCGGCGGCGCACTGCTGTGGCCGGTGGCGCTGCGCTATGAGTTTCGTGGTGAGGAAAAGCCTGAGCTGTTCATCCGCTGCGGCCCTGGTCGCGCCGCTGCCGCCGCAACGCCTGAACACGAGATTCTCGACCGTGCGACTGCCGATCTAACCACCGCTGTCGATTGCTTGCGCGACGACTACACCGAGCAGCGCTTCGCGGGCTACCGGCTGCTTCAGCGCGGTGCGCCGGGTATTAATCATATTGGCGATGCTTTGTTTGCCGCCATTCGACCTCGCCGAACCGACCGATCAGCGCGCCCGCCACGATAAGCACTGCCAGCCCGATCGTGCCGGCCAGTGAGTAGCCGCGAGCCAAGTTGACCGTGGTAAACATTGCGGTCGAAAGCAGATACAGCGCGACCGGGACGTGCGGCATCACCTGCGCTGCGAAACGCGGTATGTGCGCACTACCCACAGCCAAGGGCCGCAGCGAGGGCATGCGGTTGCCAAGTAGCCGCCACAGTACGCCAGCCATGACAACGCCCACGAGCCACCAGGCAATGAAGTTTTCGGTCGGCACACCATAGTACGGGCCACTGTCGAGCCAGACCCAATAGTTGCTGATCAGCGCGGCCACAGTTTCGATCTGTAGGTCGAGCAGCAGCACCAGCGTGGCAGTGACCAGCATCACCCCGCGTGCGCCCCAGCTTGGTGGCACCAGGCGCCGGGCGATCTCGAACGCGGCGGCGGCTGTCATCATCCACGCGGCAGTAATCGGCAGTGGCACCACGCCAAGCAGCTTCGGCTGGATGAGTTCAGTGTAGCGGTAGCGGCCAAACGGAAACCCGCTGGTTTCGCCAAGGTACTCGACGGCAAAGCCAAGCGCGGCGATCAGCGCGCCCGCGATCAGCCCGCGCCCGCCATAACGCCAGTTCAGCCAGGCCAGCATTGCCCCGCCCTGGAGCAGCAGGAGCACGCTGCCAAAGCCCGCACCCCAGGCTGGCACCAGATCGAACGCGACGGTGAGCGTGGAGCCTGGAAACAAAAGGACATAGAAAAATAAGAAGTATAGGGCCAGATAGTAGGTCATGTGCCGCATAAATAACCAATCCTTCACTTGCTATGCACAAGGCTTGTATGGTACCATAGTTGTCCCCGAACAAAGCGGGTGCCATCTACAATCAAATGGGTAACAACATGGCCCAGACCAAACAGCTCCGCATCTTGATGGTAGAGGATGACGGTGGTATTGCGCAGGTGATCAAAATCGCTATGCGCGACCTCGATTTTCCATACCTACTCGACCACGCATACACCGCCGAAGAAGCGCTCGAACTCTGGCAGCAGACTGGGTACGATCTTGTGCTGACTGATTATAACCTTCGCGGCACCAACGGTCTCGATTTGATCAGCCGTTTGAAAGAGCAGGGCGCGCGCGTGCCAATCGTCCTTGTTACAGCGTATGACACGCCTGCGTTGCGCCGCCAAGCTGAACAGGCCGGGATTGCCAAGTTTGTGGCTAAACCGTTCTTCGTCGATCAGTTCATCGACCTTGTGCGCGATCTGCTGCCCATCCAATCCAGTCAAATCGGCATGTGAGCTACGAACGCCGATCGGAAATGGATTGACGCTGCCGCTTTGAACACAGAGGGTTCTGAAAGTTTACATAACTTTCAGAACCCTCTGTGTGTGCGAGCGAAAGGATCGTGGCACTATCCTTGCAAAGTGTTGGGCGAGAGCACGCGCTGATATGCTAGACCGTTGAGGTTCTGGCAGCGCACCGAAGCAAAGGAGTTTTCACACATGGCAAAGACAATCGTTGGTCTTTTCGATACTCGCCCAATGGCTGATCAGGCGGTACGTTCGTTCGAGGAAAATGGTATCTCGCGCGACGACATCAGTGTTGTGGCAAACAATGCCGAGGGTACAGCTGAGACAACTGACGGCAGTAGTGCGGCAACCGGTGCAGCAACTGGCGCGATCGGCGGCAGTGTGCTTGGCGGCACGATTGGTTTGTTGGTCGGCCTTGGTGCGCTGGCGATTCCTGGCATCGGTCCGGTGATCGCAGCCGGCCCGATCGCTGCAGCGCTTGGCGTTGGTGGCACGACGGCACTGGTCGGCGCAGGTATTGGCGCGGTCAGTGGTGGCCTGCTTGGCGCGTTGGTCGGTGCGGGTATTCCCGAGGAAGACGCAAACTATTACGCCGAAGGTGTGCGCCGTGGTGGCACGCTGGTCATGGCGCGTGTAGATGACGCTATGGTCGGCACAGCCTACAGCTTGATGCAGCAGTACGGCGCGGTAGATATCGAAAATCGTGGCTCTGAGTTCCGCC
>JACMIM010000740.1 GCA_014381165.1 Roseiflexaceae bacterium | reverse complement strand
TTGCCCGCCGCAGGCGAAAAAGACGCTTCAAGCGAAAGTCCTGAGATTGCTATAGCATCCCTGCCGGAGTCGTAAAAAGGGGAGGTAGTTTTTTCGGGGGCTGCGCCCCCAAACCTCCGCGTTGCGCTCACGCGCATGCTTACAACTCAAATAGGGATGCTATATATGAAAGAGCCTACGCGCGCAACTATGTGCCGTAGGCGATCGCTACTCGCCAGTGTACGTAGCAACGCTACATACACTGGCGAGCAATGCAGAAACGAATCAAACGAATAAAAGTACATGAATGCAGTGCTTTATATCTACATACATGCCCTTATCGAACTGGCTGAGTAGTTATTTGCAAACGAAGCTTACTGGAAAAATCGGTTGATTCGACGGCGAATTGCCGCGAGTACGCCTTGCCGTAATTCACGTGCCCACCGTTCAATGTAGTTATTGAGATTCACCGCATGCTCCTTGTTGTTACCGCGCTCACTGCCAATTGCCGCGCTCATCGGCGACATTGAGCCAAGCATAGCATGATCTGTGGCCAGCGCCATCGGCAGAAAAACGTAAACTGCGATGCAGCACCAACCCTGGTACCCAGAAGTCAAACCGGCAGAATAACGCGCCAAGCAGCGCATTCGCTTCGCCGCCCACGCTGCGCATTCCTGACCAAAACCTGGGTTCCTTTTATATGCGCTTTCGATTAGAATGGGCGCGAGGCAGAGCGCCCGATTGTTGCGGAGGACGAGATGACGAACGCACCACAGTACACACGCGAGGTCGGGCGGAAGTTTCATGCCGATGGTTCCCCACGCCTGTTTCCTGGCAATACCATTATTTGCTTCGTTTCCCCGGACAGTCCGATTGGCCAAGCAGCAGGTGCTTTTCAGAACGATCTCTACCGACAGCCATTTGGGCCAGCGTTCGCGCTGCTTCCGCCCTCGAGCTTCCATATGACGGTGATGGAACTGCTCTGCGATCAGGTGCGTGTGGCCGAACGCTGGTCGTCGCACCTCACACTTGATACCCCGCTTGCTGCGGCGGACGCCCGCTTTGTGGATCAGGTGCCGCCGCTCAGCATGCCCGCCCCGCTCACAATGCGTGTCGATCGCCTGCTCTACCAGGATAACATGACGCTGACGCTCCAGGCGACCGACGCCGCAACGGCTGATGCGCTACGCGACTACCGCGCGACGGTCGCCAGCGCGACGGGCGTTCGCTTTCCCAACCACGATACCTACGGCTTCCACATCTCGCTCGCCTACCAGCTTATCGAACTCACGAGCAACGAGACAACCGCGTTAGACACCTTTTGCCGTGCGTGGGAGCCGCGCCTTCGCGACGCAGGTTCAGCCATCTCGCTAGCGTCGCCGGTGCTGGCATGCTTCGATACCATGCTTCGCTTTGTGCCAGCGGCGGAGTGCTTCACGCTGCTCAGTCGACAGAACGATAACCAGCCGTGAACTGGTGGCTATGTAGGATTAGGAGGTACGCAGTTGGTGCCTTCGGCCTGCGGCAGCAAGGAAGCGGAACAGCGCTCGTTGTTGCTGGGCGTGTTGTCCACAGTGGGCGCGCCTTGCGATCTAAGCGCTGCGACGCTCGCTGCTGGAGATGCCAGCCCTAAAAGCCGCTGGTCGCTGCCACCGCACAGTTCACCTTTCCGCCGGTTGAAGCTGCGTAGGGCAAGCGCTCTAGGCCCGCACGCTCAACTGATAGACCGTGGTGTGTTGATAAACTTCGCCGGGGCGCAGCACGCTCGAAGGGAATTCCGGCTGGTTGGGCGAATCGGGGAAGTGTTGTGTTTCCAGGCACAGGCCACTATGCTTGACATAAACACCACTTCTGCCCGTGAGACTGCCGTCGAGAAAGTTACCTGTGTAGAACTGTACGCCTGGCTGGGTGGTTGTCACGGTCAGCAACCGCCCACTGGTCGGCTCGTAGAACTGGGCGGCCAGCGTACCAGTATCGAGAATATAGGTGTGATCGATCCCGCCGTTGCCAAAGCGCAGCTGCTCATCGTCGCGGCTGAGTTGATCGCCAATGCGTGTGAGCTGTGAGAAGTCGAACGGTGAGCCGGCCACCGCGCGGCGCTCGCCGGTGGGGATATTGGTCGCGTCGGTCGGCAGGTAGTGCGTAGCGGCGATCTGCACCTGATGATCGTGGATAGTGCCGCCGCCGGCCAGGTTGAAGTAGCTGTGGTTGGTCAGGTTGAGAATGGTCGGCTGATCGGCGACGGCGCGATAGTCAATCTGTAGCTCGTCCGCGTCGGAAAGCGTGTACAGCACCTGCACATCGAGACCGCCGGGGTAGCCTTCCGCTCCATTACGGCTGTGGTAGTGCAGTGCCAGCGCCTGATCTTGAGGCTGGGCCTGCCAGAGCACCTTGTCGAAGCCGCGCTCGCCGCCGTGCAGGTGGTTTGGCCCGTTGTTGCAGGCCAGCTGATAACTTACGCCATCGAGCTGGAATTGGCCGCGCGCGATCCGGTTGCCATAGCGGCCAATCAGGCTGCCGAAGTAGGGATGGCTGGCCAGGTAGGGCGCGAGTTGATCAAAGCCAAGCACCACATCGGCTAGATGGCCGGCCTGGTCGGGTGCCCGTAGCGAGACCAGCGTCCCACCGTAGGTCATGATCTGCGCCGACAGCCCGTTGCGGTTGGTCAATCTGTACAGCTCGACTGGCGTGCCATCATCGAGCTGGCCGAACATGTCGTGCGTTATATTCACCAGATACTCCGTTGCGCTTCGCTCATTCAAGCGAAGATTCCCGATTATAGACGATCCGCGCAAATCGACGGTCGAGCGGGGGTGCAGCCGACCTTGCTGCGATGCAACAATCGCTTTAAAATAGCTTAGGACTTACGCAGTTGGCGGTTCGTGCCTGCGCCAGCATGGAAGATATATCTTTTTTGTTTCGGTTTTGGCGCAAAACGCCAAAAACCGAAACAATTATTCATTAGTTCCTTGCCCGCCGCAGGCGAAATGAAAGCACTTGGGCAACTGCGTAACTCCTATAGCTATCAGCCTTGATTCAGTCGGGCGCTTGCTGCGCCCTAGCGAGGAGCATGACCGATGACCTATTTTACAACTGTCGGCGGCGCGCAGGGAGTCAATACGCTGAACACCAACCCATGCGACCTGCTCGACTTCACGCGGCTGGTTCTGAGCGACGGCGCAGCATTCGACGGCGCGACCGGCGGGCGCGAGCTGCTGCTCGTGATTTTGGGCGGGCGCTGCACCGTGCAGGCGGCGAGCAAGACGTTCGCCAAGATCGGCAAGCGCGCGAACCCGTTCGGCGGCAAGGCCTACGCCGTGTATCTGCCTGCCAACACGAGCTATGTGATCACTGCGCACGGCAATCTCGATGCTGGGATGTGCTCTGCGCCCTCGGAGTTGCAAACCGAGCCATATCTGATCGAGCCATCACAGGTGGTGGAAGTGTCGGCCGGCGCGGCCAATTTCAGCCGTACACTCAACAACATTCTGACTAGCGCCAGCCAGCCCGAGTTGCCCGCCGCCCGGC
>JACMIM010000739.1 GCA_014381165.1 Roseiflexaceae bacterium | reverse complement strand
TTGAAGCGGTAGAAGCAATGCGCCGGAAGGAACAATCACGGCTTGATGATTACTGGAGTGGTAAAGCGTGACAGTTGCAATCATAGACACAACTGTTCTCGTGCAGCTCTACCGCAATAATTCCGATGCGCTAGCGTGGGCGGGTTCGTTGCAAGAACAGCTTGCAATGACATCGATAAGCTGGCTTGAAGTCATGGTTGGTGCGGCTGGAAAAGCAGGGCAGGCGCGCAGCAAGCTGATATTAATCAATTCGAATTGGTCTACCTCACACAAGCTGATCAAGACTGGGCCATGCAGCAGCTGGAGCTTCTGCGACTCAGCCACGGCGTGAGCATCAACGACACCTTGATTGCCTCGGTTTCGCACCGCTTACAGGTGCCGTTGTACACGCACAACCTCAAACACATGCGCGTGCTGCTGGGCGAGACACTGCCACAGCAACCGTACTAACCTTAGATGTCCCCTGCGTTATCGACGGTATCTCGCCCTTGTGTGGCCTGAGGCTCGGCCTGGGGATGCCAAGTGTTGAGGCTTGCGAGCCGTCACAAACCACCAGGAGCGAACAATGCCTCTGCCCGCCCTCACGATTACAACTCCCGCTGGCTCCTACGATATGCTGATTGGCCCTGGGCTGCTCGACAGCCTGCCCGAGCACTTGGCACGGCTGGGCCTGACGGGCCGGGTCTGGCTGATCGCCGACGCAGCAATCTACGCCGGCCAGGCTGTGCCGCTGCTGGCCCGGCTGCACGCCGCAGGACTAAGCGCACAGGGCTTTGCCGTGCCTTCTGGCGAACAAAGTAAGAATCTGGCGGTGGCGGCTGAACTGTACAGCTGGCTGATCGGCGGCGGGGTCGAGCGGCGCGACGCTGTGCTGGCGCTGGGCGGCGGCGTGACGGGCGACCTGGCCGGCTTTGTAGCCGCCACCACGCTGCGCGGCCTCGCGCTGGTGCAGTTGCCGACCACGCTACTGGCTATGGTCGATAGTGCGCTGGGCGGCAAGACTGGCGTGAACCACCCGCTTGGCAAAAACCTGATCGGCGCATTCCACCAGCCGCGCCTGGTGCTTGCCGATGTCCGTACACTGGCGACCCTGCCGCCGCGCGAGCTGCGGGCCGGCTGGGCCGAGGTGATCAAGCACGGCGTGATCTGGGATGCAGGGCTGTTTGAGGAATTGGAAGGCAGGCAGATTGCCTGCGACGATGCAGCAATCGGCAAGCTTATTCGCCGCGCTGCCGCTGTCAAGGTCGCCGTGGTCAATATCGACGAGCGCGAACAGGCCGAACGCATGCTGCTGAACTATGGCCACACACTGGGCCACGCGATCGAGGCAGCAGCGGGCTATGGCGCAGTTCTGCATGGCGAGGCAGTGGCGATCGGCATGGAGTTGGCAGCGCGGATCGCACTCGGCATGGGCATGTTCAGCCAGGGCGAACTAGAGCGCCAGCGCAGCCTGCTGCACAAAAACGGCCTTTCGACGGCGATTCCAGCCGGGCTGGCCGATGCTGATCTGCTTGAGCGGACACTACGCGATAAAAAGGTCAAGCAGGGCACTATTCACTGGGTGCTGCCGGTTCGCATCGGCGCGGCGGTGGTGCGCAGCGATGTGCCCGATGCGCTAGTGGCCGAGGTGGTGGCCAAAGCGGCCCGCACCACAACTTGAGATACGCTTTTTTTGCCACAAAGATACGAAGCACGAGCAGAAACAAAATGATTCGCTGCGGCCTTGAAATCTTGGTTCTTTGCGCCTTCGTATCTTGGTGGCAACTCTTCTGAGTTTCGACAGTCTTTGCTGTCGAAATTGACACTACCCGGTGCCAACGGTATACTACATCCATTACTGAGCAGCAATATAATCTGGTACGTCAGCTGTGTTACCTGTTGCGTAGTACGTACTCACCTTACGGAAGGTGGGGTTTGGGGAGGCAAAGCCTTCCCGAGATATCCTTTTTCCCACGCGGCGCGGGCGTAGCCCGCGCCGCGTGGGGAAAAAAGAGTTCTTGGAGGGTTGCAAGCCATCCAAACCTTCCGCTTTCCGCCACCTGCGTAAGGCGAATTACGTAGTTAGACCACGCAACAGGCAACACGCAATATGATCGAGGAGCGAATGAACACAGAGCTTGTCATCACAGATCTTCACGCCAATGTCGCCGACAAAGAAATTCTCAAGGGCGTCAACCTGACGGTCAAGCCTGGCACCGTCCACGCGATTATGGGGCCGAATGGCAGCGGCAAGAGCACGCTGGCCTACACGCTGGCTGGCCACCCCGGCTATCAGGTCACCGGTGGCGAGGCCTGGTATCAGGGTCAGAATATTCTGGAGCTTGCGCCAGATGAGCGCGCGAAGCTTGGCCTGTTTCTGGCCTTCCAGTACCCGGTCGCAATCCCAGGTGTGACGGTCGCGAACTTCCTGCGTGCGGCTGTGAACGCCCAGCGCGCCGAGGAGGGCAAAGACCCCAAGCAGACCGCGATGCCCATGGCGCAGTTCCGCAAGGAGCTACGTGAGAAGCTGACCGAGCTGGAGGTCGATGAGTCGTTTGTTCGGCGCTACCTGAATGATGGCTTCTCCGGCGGCGAGAAGAAGCGCATTGAGATTCTACAAATGTCGATGCTCAAGCCTTCCATGGCGATTCTGGATGAGACCGACTCGGGCCTGGATATCGACGCGCTGCGGATTGTTTCGCAGGGCGTGAACCGGCTGGCCGAGCAGAACGGCGAGATGGGCGCGCTGGTGATCACGCACTACCAGCGGCTGCTGAACTATATCAAGCCGCACTTCGTCTCGGTGATGATGGACGGACGGATCGTCCGTGAGGGCGGCGCTGAGCTGGCACTCGAACTCGAAGAGAAGGGCTACGATTGGATTCGGGAGGAGGTCGCGGCCAGGTAAGGGACGTGAGATTTGAGACTTGGGGCTTGTTTTTAACCCCAAGTCCCAAGCCCCAAGCCCCAAGCCCCAAGCGCTTATGAACGCACTTTCTACCCTGCCGAATCTTACCGACACCCAGATCATCGAGGCGGCGCAGCGGCGCGGCGAGCCGGGTTGGCTGGTGCTGCGGCGCGAGGCCGCCTGGAAAGCCTTTGTCGAGGCGGTTCCGCCGATCTGGCGGCGCACAGATCTTTCGAAGTTCCAGCCCGATCGGATTATCGCGCCGGAGGCACCAAGCGCGACCAGGCTCACCTGGGACGAGTCGCTGGCCGCGCAGGGCGTCATTTTCATGCCGCTGGTCGAGGCTGCCAAGAGCGATGACCCGATCGTGCGCGACCGCTTCGGCACGGCGATCGACGCCCATTCGCACAAGTTCAATGCGCTGCACGCCGCGCTTTGGCAGGATGGCGCGTTTCTGTATGTGCCAAAGCATGTCGCCGCCGAAGCGCCGTTTGTGGCTAGCTTCGGCCTGAATGCCGATGGCGTTAGCTTTGCCCACAACCTGGTTGTGCTCGAAGAGGGATCCAGCGCCAGTTTTGTCGAGGAGTACAGCTCGGCGGATGTCAATGGCCAGGCCTTCTCCAACCCCGCCACCGAGTTGTTCGTCGGCGCGGGCGCATTGCTGCGCTATGTAGTGGTGCAAAGCTGGGGCGCAGGCGTCTACCATATCGGCGCACAGCGCGTGATCGCCGGGCGCGACGCCACGGTCGAGTGGGTTTCGGCCAATCTGGGCGGCAAGCTCCAGCATGTCGAGGCCGAAATCGCGCTGACTGAATCTGGCTCGCGGGTCGAGTGGCAGGGCGTGACGTTTGCCACCAATAAACAATCGCTGCTGACCGCGCCGGTGCTGCGCCATGTCGGCACCAACACCGAGAGTCACCTGGAGTTCAAGACCGTAGTGGCCGACGATGGCTACTCCAGTTTTGACGGCCTGATCAAAATCGAAAAGGACAGCAAGGGCACGGCCACGCGCTTGGAAGAGCACGCGCTGCACTTGGGCGGCAAGGGTCGCACCGATTCGATTCCCGGCCTGAAGATCGATACCAACGATGTCGCCCGCGCTGGCCACGCCTCGACCAGCGGCGAGATCGATGAGGAGCAGCTGTTCTACATGCGCGCCCGTGGCATCTCGCGCGCGGAAGCCATCCATATGATTGTAATGGGCTTCTTTGATCCAGTGCTGGAGCGCATTCCGTCCGAGGACGTGCGCGGGCGGGTGACGGCGGCGATCGAGGCCAAACTGTAGGGGCGCGGCATCGTAGCGGCGGGGTGGTACCACCGACATTGCACCGCGCAGGGGCGAAGCATTTGCCCCGTTACCTGGTATGACATCATTTCCCAGAACGCATCTCGTAGATGATGTTAGATGCCATCCTCGAGAGCAAATGCTTCGCCCTTACAATGATGGCGATGTCGGCGCGTGGACGATAGGAGGCGATCATGGCAGCAGCACAGATAGCACCCGGTTTTAGCGTCGGCGATCTGCTGACCCTGCGCCGCGAGTTCCCGATTCTGCACCAGCAGGTTCATGGCAAGCCGCTGGCGTTTCTCGATAGCGGCGCGTCCTCGCAGAAGCCGCAGCGGGTGATTCGTGCGCTGACCGAGTACTACGAGCGCACCAACGCCAATGTGCATCGCGGCGTCTACCAACTCAGCGAGCAGGCGACGTTCGCCTATGAACAGGCGCGCGGCAAGGTTGCGAGATTCATCGGGGCGCGTTCGCCGCGTGAGCTGATCTTCACGCGCAACACCACCGAGGCGATTAATCTGGTGGCCAATGCCTGGGGCGGCGCGAACCTTCGCCCCGGCGACCGCATCCTGCTGACCGTGATGGAGCACCATTCCAACCTGGTGCCCTGGCACATGCTGGCCCAGCGCAGCGGTGCCGTGATCGACTACCTGCAGATCGACGGCGCGGGCCGACTGGTGCTCGACGACCTGAAGCGCAAGCTGGCAGGCGTGAAAATCGTAGCACTGACCCACCAGTCGAATGTACTTGGCACGATCACGCCAGTGCGCGAGATCGCGGCGCAGGCGCATGCGGCGGGCGCAGTGGTGCTGGTCGATGGCGCACAGAGTGTGCCGCACATGCCGGTGGATGTGCAGGAGCTTGGGATCGATTTTCTGGCTTTTAGTGGACATAAAATGTGTGGGCCGACTGGCATTGGTGTGTTGTGGGGCCGCAAGGCGCTGCTCGATGCCATGCCGCCATTTCTGGGCGGCGGCTCGATGATCCGCACGGTCACGCTTGCAGGCAGCACCTACGCCGATGTTCCAGCGCGCTTCGAAGCTGGCACGCCGGCGATCGGCGAGGCGATCGCGCTGGGCGAGGCGGTCGATTTCCTCGGCGAGGTGGGTATGGAGCGCATTCACGCGCACGAGCAGGAGCTGACTGTCTATGCGCTTGATCGGCTGGCCGAGGTGGCAGGGCTGAAAGTTTATGGCCCGCTCAGTGCCGATGACCGTGGCGGCGCGCTCAGCTTCACGCTCGACGGCGTTCACCCGCACGACATCGCGGCGGTGTTAGATGGCGAGGGCATCGCGGTGCGCGCCGGCCACCACTGCTGCCAGCCCTTACACACGCTGCTGGATGTACCGGCGACGGCACGCGCCTCGTTCTACCTGTATAATATACCGGAAGAGATCGATCGGCTGGCGGCTGGGTTGGTGAAGGCACGCAAGCTGTTTACTTAAGGGATAGGGGTTAAGGGTTAGAATCGACGAGTGCACTGCTTCATTGAAGCACAACGAAGATCGATGTTTTAACCCCTATCCCTTAACCCCTAACCTGAGGCTAGTATGGACGACATGTACCGCGAAGTCATTCTGGATCATTACAAGCACCCGCATAACGCCGGCACGCTTGAGCATCCCGATGTCTCGCATGAAGATAACAACCCACTCTGTGGTGACCGCATTCGGATCG
>JACMIM010000738.1 GCA_014381165.1 Roseiflexaceae bacterium | reverse complement strand
GTGTTCTTCGTGATCACATGTGCGGTTCTTCCAGCGTTCGTGGCAGACCCTTGCCTACGAGTGGCCCTCGGAGCCGCTGGCGCTGCCAGGCACCAGTTCGCCACCGCCGCCTGTACCGCCGCCGCGCCCAAGTAGGTGCAACGCCAGCTCGACCGCGTGCTCGACTGTGACACCCAGGTGTTTGTACACCTCTTTGTATGGCCCCGACGCGCCAAAGCGATCGACGCCCACAAACGCGCCCTGATCGCCAATCCAGCGGTGCCAGCCCTGTGAGACACCAGCCTCGATCGCTACGCGCGCGCGCACAGTGGGCGGCAGCACACCATCGCGGTAGGCCTGATCCTGAGCCTCGAACAGCTCCCACGAGGGCAGGCTGACCACGCGAGCACGCACGCCCTGCTTGGCCAGCTGGCCGTGTGCCTCGACCGCCAGTGCCAGCTCGGAGCCAGTCGCGATCAGAATCAGCTCAGGTTGGCCGCTTTCGGCATCGATCAAGGTGTAAGCTCCCTGGCGCACACCCTCAACCGAGCCGACCTTATCCTGGTCGAATACCGGCAACTTTTGGCGACAGAACAGCAGCGCGGTCGGGCCGTGCGTGCGCTCCATGGCAATCTTCCAGGCCATCACGCTCTCGTTGGCGTCGCCAGGGCGCAGCACCACCAAATTTGGGATGGCCCGCAGAGCAGCGGCCTGCTCGACCGGCTGGTGGGTCGGCCCGTCCTCGCCCACGCCGATGCTGTCGTGGGTGAAGACATACACCACCGGCAGCTCGGAAAGTGCAGCTAGGCGGATTGAGCCGCGCATGTAGTCGGAAAAGGTTAGAAATGTGCCACCGTAAGGCCGCACGCCGCCGTGAAGGGCCATGCCATTCAGCGCCGCGCCCATGGCGTGTTCGCGCACACCAAACCAGATATTGCTATAGTTGTAGCTGCCCGGCTGAAACGAGACATCGGTTTTGGTCGGCATTTCGTTCGAACTGGCCAGATCGGCAGAGCCGCCGAACATCCACGGCACCTGAGATTTCAGCGCCAGCAGCGCCTTGCCCGAGGCTTGGCGCGTGGCCATCTCGCCGTCCTCCGATGTGAAGCTCGGCAGCGACACATCCCAATTGATTGGCAGTTCGCCCGCCAGCGCCAGCTGTAGCTGCTGGCCCTCGCTGCTAAAGGCCTGGGCGTAGTGTTCAAAAGCGCTGTTCCACTCGGCTTCCAGTTGCGCACCGCGCGCCGCAAACTGGGCCAGGTGCTCGCTCACCGTCGGCGGCACCTCGAAGGTCGCATCGGGGTTCAGGCCGTAATGCTGCTTGGTGGCGCGCATATTTTCTGCGCCAAGTGGGTTGCCATGCACCTTGCTGGTGCCCTGCTGCGGGCTGCCGAAACCAATCACGGTCTTGACGGCAATCAGCGAGGGCCGATCATCGGCATGGGCCGCGTGAATGGCGTCTTCGATCGCCTGCATGTCATTGCCATCGGCTACACGCTGGGTGTGCCAGCCATACGCATCAAAGCGCTCAGTCACGTTTTCGGTGAAGGCCTGGCTGGTTGGGCCATCAAGCGAGATGTCATTATCGTCGTACAGGTAGATCAGTTTACCCAGCTTGAGGTGGCCAGCCAACGAGGCCGCCTCGGCGCTAATGCCTTCCATCAAGTCGCCATCGCTGACCAGCGCATAGGTGTGGTGGTCGATCAACGGGTGGCCTGGCCGGTTGTAGCTAGCCGCCAGAAACGCCTCGGCCATTGCCATGCCCACGCCGTTGGCAAAGCCCTGGCCAAGCGGGCCGGTCGTGGCCTCGACGCCGGGTGTCAGGCCGTGCTCGGGATGGCCGGGCGTACACGATCCAAGCTGGCGGAAGCGCTTGAGTTCGGCCAGCGGCAGCGCATAGCCAAACAGATGTAGCATACTGTACAGCAGCATCGAGCCGTGGCCAGCCGAAAGCACAAAACGGTCGCGGTTGGCCCACTGCGGCGCGCGCGGGTTGAAGCGCAGAAAGCGTGACCACAGCACATACGCCATTGGCGCAGCGCCCAGCGGCAGGCCAGGGTGCCCAGAGTTGGCCGCCTGCACGCCATCGACCGAAAGCATGCGAATAGTGGTTACGACTTGGTGATCGAGATCGGTGTATGACATATATCGAGGGCTGAGGGCGAAGGGCGAAGGGCTGAGTCTCATTTCGGACTTCAGCCCTCAGCCCTCAACCCTCAGCCCTTCTCCTTTCTACTGTCGTGCTTTCCAATCGGCGAGAAACCGCTCGATACCGCTATCGGTGAGGGGGTGCTTCATGCTCTGCTCCAGCACCTTGAAGGGGCAGGTTGCGATATGCGCGCCGGCCATCGCAGATTCAACGATATGGCGGGGGGTGCGGATGGAGGCGGAAAGAATCATGGTGTCGATGTCGGGATCCTGGCGGTAGATATCGGCGATCTCGCGAATAAGCTGAATGCCATCCACGCCGATGTCATCGATGCGGCCCACAAAAGGGCTGACCACAAACGCGCCGGCCAGCGCCGCGAAGAGCGCCTGGGTGCTGTTGAAGATCAGGGTGACATTCGTGCGAATGCCTTCCGACGCCAGCCGGCTGACCGCCTTCAGACCAGCGGGGGTGCTGGGCACCTTGACAATCACATTCGGATGCCATTTGGCGAATTCGCGGCCCTCGCGCACCATGCCCTCGGCGTCAAGCGAAACCGTCTCGGCACTGATCGGGCCATCGACCAGCGAGGCGATCTCCTGAATAGTGCTCTGAAAATCAACGCCTTTTTCCTTAGCGATCAGGGTTGGATTCGTGGTTACACCACTCAAAATGCCCCAACTTGCCGCTTCACGAATCTCATCGAGATTCGCACTGTCCAGGAAGATTTGCATGCTCGTCTCCTGTTTTTACGCTACACCGCACACATCGCGCAGGTTCGCCGAATTTCTGAAATCGAATGGGATTTTCTCAGGGCTGCGCCCTCCCGCACTTCGCGAGTGCGCCCAGTATTATTATAGCACTCTCCACACGACTGGCCATGGCTGCCCGCGCTCACGCAAGCGAAAATCCGCTGGAACTGCTATCAGCCTGCGCACTCAGCAACTCATCAGAAAAAGACCCTTGAATAACGCACCGGTTTGTGCTATAGTCGGTGTGCATTATGACATGCCGCGCCTGTATGAAATAGAAAGCGGTGCAACGTGAAAGAAACCGTTGATCTGTTTGAAATCGCGGCTTATGAGCAGCCCACTCCAGCTCGCAGCTATAGCCCTGCCGAAGTTCCACTTTCTCGCCCCACCATCACGGAAAAAAGTGTCACCCGCGCTGTGCAGCCTGGCGGAGCGAGCGGATCTCAGAGCGACGCCGACGATACGGACCTTGACGCCGAAGCAATTGTCGACGAAGAGGCACTTGGTATCGACGATCCTGTGCGTGTCTACCTCCGCGAGATTGGCCGTGTCCGCCTGCTCACAGCCCAGGAAGAAACCCAGCTCGCCCAGCGCGTCGAGCGTGGCGATCAATCGCACGAGCGGCTGCTGCGCGGCACCTGCTCCAGCACCGAGCGCAGCTTGCTACAACAGTGGCGTGCCGATGGCGAGCTTGCCCGCGAACGGCTGGTTCAGGCTAATTTGCGCCTGGTCGTTAGCATCGCCAAGAAATACCTTGGCCACGGAATGTCGCTGCTCGACCTGATTCAGGAGGGCAATATCGGGCTGATGCGCGCCACGCAGAAGTTCGACCACCACCGCGGCTTTAAGTTCTCGACCTACGCAACCTGGTGGATTAGACAGGCGATCACCCGCTCGATCGCCGATCAAAGCCGCACCATTCGCCTGCCGGTTCATATTGGCGATACGATCAACCGGATCAAGCGCACCGCCAATGAGCTTCAGCAGCGGCATGGGCGCGAGGCCACCACGGAAGAGATCGCCGCCATGCTGGAGCTGCCGGTCGCCAAAGTTCGCCGCGCACTCGACGCATCGCGTCAGACCATTTCACTCGAGTCGCCGGTCGGTACCGATGGCGATGCGGTGCTTGGCGATTTCATCGAGGACGAGCACAACGCCCCGCCGATCGAGAATGCCACCGCCAACATTCTGCGCGAACAGCTCGAAGAAGCGCTCCAGAAGCTGCCCGAGCGCGAACGCAAGATTATTCAGCTGCGCTATGGCCTGGCCGACGGCCGCTACCGCACGCTTGAGGAAGTTGGCCGCGAGTTTGGCATCACCCGCGAGCGCATCCGCCAGATCGAGGCCAAAGCCCTGCGCAAGCTGCGCCACCCGCATTATGGGCGGGCACTGCGCAGGTATCTGGACTAGCCTCATGTGACAAGATGACGAGATGACACGATGACAGGAGTTTGCCTCCTGTCATTTTGTTTGCTTGTTTTGCCCACTGCCCCTTACAGCTCATTTCCGCCAAAGGCCAGTGTAACATTCGCACCAGCGCTGCGTCTCTACCTGTGTGAGCAGTGTTCACACACGCATACTCGTGCTCCGCTGGAAGCCGGTTACACTGGTCGCATGCGGCATATCGCTGGAGTTCATCATGAGTCACACAGCCGTTGCAGCACACGCGCCGCGCGAACGCTGGACGCTCGAACAGGCCCATATCACCTATCGCGCGCCGATCGAGCGCTACCTGAGCCGCATGTGTGGCTCGCCCGACCTAGCCGAAGAGCTGGCCCAGGAAACCTTCCTGCGTGCGGTTGTCGGCTGGCTCGCCTTTCGCCACGAGTGCTCAGTAGCCTCCTGGCTGTTTCGGATCGCCCGCAACACCTACCTGAGCTACCTGCGCCGCCCGCGCGCCACCCGCATCGACACCGACGAATTCCTGGCTATCCCCGATACCAGCGCACACAGCGACCCGGTGCAGCGTCTTGACGCCGGCGAGCGGCGCGGCGTGATTCAGCTGGCGCTGGCCCAACTGCCTGAAAAGCAGCGCACCATCCTGCTGCTGCGCGACGACGAGGGCCTGGCCTACGCCGAGATCGCCGAGGTGCTGGGCATCAGCCTGGCAGCGGTAAAGGTGAACCTGTTCCGCGCACGCCACGCCTTCCGAGCGGCATACCAAGCATTCGATTGCGATGGGGTGGAGGCAACAACCCTGTAGCAGCGAAGCATTTGCCCAATAGATCGGTACAGCTATGCCCAGCAACTAACACAGGTAGATCGGCGTGAGGTTGAACTAGCTCGCAAATGCTTCGCCCACAACAACCAAAACCAATCAAGAGGACAACGCCAATGGAGCGCGATATACATACCGAACGGCTAGACCATGACGCAGAGGTCTGCGCGCTGGTGCAGGATTTACTGCCGCTGTATCTGGAAGACGAAGTTAGCGCCGACAGCCGTGCGCTGATTGTGGCGCACCTGAATGGCTGTGCGCACTGCGCCGGGTTTCTGCGCGGGGCGCAGAGCGCGCGGGTGCAGTTCGCGCGCGAGCGGGAGCGCGAGGTTGGCCGTAGAAACGCCTTCCATCCGCCAAGATTAAACGTTAGCACGCGGGCTGTCCCCTTGATCATAGGCGCGGTCGGCCTGATGGCAAGCCTGACGCTGGTACTGGCGCTGGCCACATATGCGTTTGAACAGCCACTTTCGTCATTCTTAATTAGTATAGGGAGTGGCGCGGCAATTAACGGAGCATTTCTACTTGTCTCCGTTGGTATTGTCGGAGTGCTCTCGGTGCGCCTGCTGCGGCAACGTGCTAATCTAGACCTTGACGTAGTTGTATTGGTCGGCCTTGTGTTTGGAACTTCTGGGCTGCTTGTACCGTTTGCCGAGCCAATCTACCGCGTTGTTGGGGTGGTGACGCTCGCGCTCGCGGGATTGCACCAATGGCTGGAGCGACAAAGCAGCCTTAAAACCTGGTTGGCGCAGAAGGGCAAATATATTGGTGGCTTTCTGGCCTCGACGTTTGGTTTGACACTCCTACTGGCGATAACATTGTCGAACAAGATCGAGGGAGCTAGCTTCGGCATCGTTCCGACCAGCTCGTATTCTGGCCCGCAAGCGCTACCAACCGCCGTGCCGCCTGACAACAGCTTTTACAACGCAGCCACGCCCGCGCCGGTATGGACACCAACGCCGGTGGCGCTGCCAACCCGGCGCTGAAGCGCCGGGCTATTGGGATACGGGTGCGGCGTATGGTTTTGAGTGCGCTGCTGATATGCAAAACGCGCTGAAGCCCATTGCGTGAACGCGCTTCAGCGCGTTTTGGCGTACCAGACGCCGGATTCATCCGGTGGCCGTGGTGGCGGCGCATTGGTTTGAATGCCACCCACAGCGACGAGTGTGCTTCAGCCCCATGCTATACTCGTGCTTTGTTGTAGAAGGAGCGCGAGGATGGTTGACGCCGCCGCTGAGAATCTTGACTTGCTGTTAGGAACTGGCGCAAACGCCCTGCTCGATGTGCAAACCCACGCCCCGGGCCGCCAAGGCGCGCTGCCGCTGACCGCAGAGATGCTGCGCGAGGCACCCAGCGGCGATCTGTTCGCGCTGAGCCAGAATGTGGGCATGGGCTGGGATCCCGAGGAGCTGACCCGCACCCAAGTGCTGATTCTCAGCACGCAAGGCGGCATTCGCGCCGAGGACGGCACGCCTATAGCCTTGGGCTATCATACCGGCCACTGGGAGGTCGGCCTGCTGATGCGCGCCGCCGCCGAGGAGTTGCGCAGCCGCGGCGGCATGCCCTTCGCTGGCTATGTGACCGACCCATGCGACGGGCGCACCCAAGGCACCGAGGGCATGCTCGACAGCCTGCCCTACCGCAACGATGCTGCAATTGTCTTCCGTCGGCTGATCCGCTCGCTGCCGACCCGCCAGGGCGTCATCGGCGTGGCCACCTGCGACAAGGGATTGCCCGCCATGCTGATGGCACTGGCCGGCACGCCCGATCTGCCCTGCGTGCTGGTTCCGGGCGGCGTGACGCTGCCGCCCAGCCATGGCGAGGACGCCGGTAAAATCCAAACGATCGGCGCGCGCTTCGCCCAGGGCG